>JAQBNV010000168.1 GCA_028288395.1 Adhaeribacter sp.
TTTAAAGTCTTCCTTGCTCATACCAGGGGCGGCTACTTCCAACTCATAGGCATCGTTGGTTTCCTTCACATTTACCGCCGGCACGGAAGCGCTGTTGGTACTAAGGTTAGACGGCCAGTTGAACCAATCCCTTGTTAGCATGTCATCAAAAAAAGAAGGGATGGTCGGAAATAAACGTCGGTCATTTTTCATTAAAGTTCCCATGGCTAAATCCTCCTTTTTAAGTTGTTTAGGTTAGTACTTAATTTATTAGCTTTTAAAGCTAATAAGCTTATAGCAAGTGGTTTGCCAAACTCATTTTCTGAAAAACTGTCAGTTTCCCGGTTCAAAATTTCCGGAAATAACTGTAAAAATTTCTGCTTTACCGGCAGGCTAACTATATTCCTGTTCTCTTAAAAGATAGCGTTGGCAACAGTCTTTTTTCCGGATTAGGACGGAATAATAATAGTGAATATTGGTTTAGAGGTAAAAAGGGGCAGTAAGGTAAGAATAAAATAATATTAAAAAAACCTAATATTATAGAAGAAATATTGGCCCTCCCGGAAATACATACGTATGTACTATAGCTAAATTCAAAAATCAGCTAAATTAAATATTATGAAGTTATTTTTTACCCTCTCCTTTGTTTTGCTAGGCTTCACCTGCGCTTTCGGTCAGCGAAGCAATTATGGCCAGCGAAATACTTACAGGGAGGCCGTGAGCCTTTATCGGGAGGACCCAAATCTTTTTGCCGGAACCGTCTACGCCATTTACATGGTGCCCATTGGTACTTACCGCGAAAGAATCCAGGATAGGGGCTGGGGAGTGGGCATCGAAAACCGGATCAGCCTGTTGCGGGGCAAATCGGCGTTTAAGCCCATCTATAATGTTTATACCACCATTAACCGCTGGAACAGCAATGGCAGTTTGGGAACTGATATTGTTCTAGGCGGCTTGGCCGGGGTAAATTATATGTTTCCGAATACCGGCGAAAGCATTAAAACGTATGTCCAGGGTTTGCTGGGAGTAGGAGCAGCTGGTTCTTATTTATTGCAGAACCGGGGCTATGCCGAAGAGATAAACCACCAGGGAATCGGGCCGCTTGGTTCGTTGGGTACAGGTGTTTATTTTAACCGCATCCATTTTGGGCTTAGCCTTAATTTATTTAATGTTACCCTAAAGAATGAAACCGAGGTAAACAAAAATATGAGTTCCTTGCATATAAGGGTGGGCGCCCGGTTGTAAAAGCCAGGCCGTTTTTACGCAAATTAAAGGCGATATATTTAGAGAATGGACTGGCGAAACTGCTCCGGGGTTTGGCCGGTGTGTTTTTTAAAGAACCGGGCGAAGTACGAATTATCAAAATAGCCCAGCTCAGCGGCTACCTGGGTAATGGTAAGTCCGGAGTGGGTTAGCAACCGACGGGCTTCTAATAGTATCCGGTCCTGGAGTAATTCCAAAACTGTTTTATTTAAGGTGTTTTTGGCTATCCCGTTCAACTGCCTCACCGAAATATGGAGTTTGGCGGCGTAAAAACTTACCGGTTCGTGTTGTTTATAATGCTGCTCCAGTAATTCTTCGAGGTATTCCCAGGCAGGGTAGTGCGGCATCGCCGACCGGTCGTGCCCGTAGTGGTCTTCAAAAAACCGGCCCAGTTGAATAAGCAGAATATTCAGGTAATAGCGGATAACTTCTTCCCATTGCCGGTTGTGGCCGGCGTGTTCCTGGCTGATGTGTTTGAGGAGGCCGGTAATATTTATGGCCTGCGCCGGGGAAACGGGGAGCAGCGGGTTGCGCAACAGCGTATTAAAAAACGGGAAACGATATATTTTTTGCTGGGGAGAGGCCAGCCGGTAAAATTCAGTATTAAAAAAAAGGATATGACCTGCTGTATCGGTTGAAAGCTCCCAGGCATGCACCTGGCCCGGACTGATAAAAAATATTGTTTGGGGGTTTACCGGGTAAGTAATAAAATCGATGGTATGGGTACCGGTACCTTGCGTAACCAGGAGGATAATATAAAAATCGTGTTTATGGGGCTTCTGGATAAAGGCGTGCTGCTGCAAATGTTGCTCAAACCGGTTCAGGTAAAAACCTGGCCCCTGGCTGGCGGTTTCAGCAAAGTCCTGGATCTGGTAAATAGGCAATAAATTTTCCGACATTTGGGGCAGGGATGGTACCATCCCAAAAATACAGAACAATCTTTACCCTGCCCTATTGAAAGCTATTTTTTTGGAATCAGGCGACAGGGCCCTTCGTACCGGATAAAAATATTGATCCAGACCGCCCGGGATAACCGGAACATAACCGGTAGCAGACCCACTACCACTGCCAGCACGGTAGCGGCCACCATTAGAGTAGTTATTTCTTTTACAAATAAGCTTAAAAGAAACAAAACCGTTAAAAAAATTGCAGTGCTGAAACCAAAGCTTACGTACATGGCCCCGTAATAATAGCCGGGTTCCGGCTCAAAGGTCTGGCCGCAGCAAGGGCAGTTGGGGTACATATCGGCAAAGCGCCGGGTATACAGGGTGCCGGCCGGAAACATATTGCCATCCCGGCACCGGGGACATTTGGCGTTTACTATTCCGTATAGAAAAGATTTTTCGCTGGACTCCATAATTTACAAGCCTTTAAATATTATACTTATATTATTCACAAAGATACGCCGGCGGTGCTATTTTTTTACCCGACAAAATCTACAATTTGTAGCATAATCCGGCCTTCAGGTAGTTGTTTTTCCGTATACGGTTTTACGATGAACGGCGCTAAGTTTTGCCGTTGGGCCAGGATGTCGTTAATAAATATATTTGCTATAAGGCTGCAATTGAAAAGAAGCCTGCAGGAATGCTAAATTTACTTAAATATGAAATCGAAATTAGTTGCTTATATTTTATGGTTCTTTCTGGGATTTATATCCCTGCACCGGTTTTACCTGGGTAAAGTAGGTTCGGGCTTGTTTTACCTCGTCACTTTTCAGTTGTTTGGGATTGGCTGGGTAATAGATGCCTTTATGTTGGGCGGTATGGTTGATAATTACAACAATGAACACCGGATTAACCAACTGGAACGGGGCCACCGCTAAACCGTTAAATTCCGCAAAAGCCAGGTATTCGCCAGACCGACTTCGGTGGAGAGGTTTAACTGCTGGCCGCCGGGTCGTCGGTTATTTCTACTACCCTGCCTACCTGGCCATCCTGTAACCGTACTTTAATACCCCGCGAGTGGAAGGGCGCACTGGTAAGAATATCTTTTACAATGCCGTGGGTTTGCTGGCCGCTGCGTTGATCTTTTTTGAGAATAATGGCAACTGCTAAGCCCGGGTAAATGTCTTTTCGGTTCTGGCCGTTCATGGTAAATGTTTTGGTAAAGATAACCGAAGTTGGCCTTATTTCCTGAAGTCGGCCATTAATTAACCCGCCGTTAAAATTAAGTGACACCAGCCGGACAACCATTTAACCCTGATAAAAGTGAGCAAGAACCGGTTATTCGGGTCTGGCGGGTGCTCAGAAAAGACAGAAGCATAATTTAGCAGCGATACGCTTACTACTGCATGGATTCTTTGTATAAAGTTTTAACGATTAGCCAAATACAGGAAGAAGTAAAAGGCTTCAAAACTTTTACTTTTGTGTTGGATGCGGTTGCCTCCGGTATAACTTACGAGCCGGGGCAATATTTAACTTTGGCCCTGCGGCAGCAAAAGCAGGAAATCCGGCGTTCGTATTCTATCACCTCTGCTCCAATACTCGGTGAACCACTCACGATTGGCGTGAAGCGGATCGAGAATGGGCTGGTGTCCCGGTATCTCATCGACGGGGCACAACCCGGTGACCAGATTTTAACTACGGGCACAGGTGGTTTTTTTACTTTACCGCCGGATATCCAAGCCTATAAACAAATATTTTTTTTAGCGGCCGGCAGTGGCATTACGCCCATATTTTCGCTTATAAAAACGGTGCTACATCTTTACCCGGCTATTTCGGTGGTTTTGATTTATAGCAATCACACCCCCGCTACCACGGCTTTCCGGGAAGCATTAACCCAGTTGGCCGGGGCTTTTCCAGGGCAATTTCAGGTGCAGTTTTTATACAGCATTGCCCCGGACCTGAGCCGGGCTCGCTTGCACAAAGATTTACTCAAAAGCTTTCTGGTAAAATACGGGCAGGTGGCCCCGGAGCAACTGCTCTGTTATGTTTGCGGTCCGCTTAATTATATGCGCATGTGTACATACGCATTGCGGGAGGCGACCGTGCCGGCCGCCAATATCCGGAAAG
>JAQBNV010000409.1 GCA_028288395.1 Adhaeribacter sp.
AAAATTAAACATTACATTTGCAGCTCTACCGAATATTTTAACGGGTTTCTTTTTTATAAAATATTCCGGAACTCAAACATTCCAAATCGAGCAATTGCTTTGGTAAACCAGAAAATATTAAGCAAGAGCGGCATATTTAAGAAATTATTTACCACCTTTGGCCGGTTAGATTTATAGTGGCAGGCTGTTTGTTCTTTACAGATTTGTGGCACGTTTATTTCTTTTTAATTTTTGGCTAAACAGGAAAAAGTAATTCTGGCCTTATTCGTTGCCGGAAGTTATTTGTCTATCTATATCTGAGAAAAAAAGACTATATTGTTACGCTTAAATTATTCCACCCCAATATATTGTTTCACTTATTAATTATGCTCTAATGGATCGCAGAGAAGCCATTTTTAAAGTTGCAACCCTGATGGGAGTCACCTTATCGGCCCCGCTTATTTCCGGTTTGGTTTATGGCCAGGCAAACCCGTTGCTGAATATACCCGATGGATATATGTCGCCGTTGGCCACCAGCACCCAGCAGAAAATGATTGCCGAAATTGCCGAATTAATTATACCCACCACCAGTACGCCGGGAGCCAAAGCCGCCAAGGTACCGGAATTTATTAATGTATTAATAACCGATTGTTACCCTGAGCAGGATCAGAAACGCTTTTTTAGTGGCTTAGATAAATTAAACACTGATGCCCAAAGTGCCCACGGCAAAGGCTTTTTAGCTATTACCAAGGCGCAGCAAACGGCTTTGCTTAAAAAAGCCGAAACCGATTCCCGCGCCTTGCGGACCAAACAACCGGATGCGCCGGCGCCATTTTTCCAGATGATTAAAGAAATGACGGTAACCGGTTACTTCACTTCCGAAATTGGCGCGACCAAAGCCTTAAATTACGTGGCGGTGCCGGGCGCTTACCGGCCTTGCGAACCCCTGAAGCCGGGCCAGAAAAGCTGGGCAACCTAATAAACACGGGATTATTCGCTTATTCTGCCTTTTTATCCACCAAGAAATTAATCATTTTTATTCATGAATCTTAATTTAAAAGCACAAGCACAAAATACTTACGATGCCATTGTTATCGGGTCCGGCATTAGTGGGGGCTGGGCCGCCAAAGAATTAACCGAAAAAGGGTTAAAAGTTCTGATGCTGGAACGCGGCCACAAACTGGACCACGTAAAAGATTATACCTCCGCCATGAAAGATCCCTGGGAATTTAAATACCGGGGCCGCATTACCCAAAAGCAACGCGAATCGCATCCTTATATCAGCCGCGACTACCCGTACAACGAACACAACGAAAGCTACTGGATCAAAGATAGTGATTCACCTTATTCTGAAAAAAAACGGTTCGACTGGTTCCGGGGCAATATTGTCGGCGGGAAATCTATTATGTGGGGCCGTCAGTCGTACCGCCTCAGCGATATAGATTTTGAAGCCAACCTGAAAGAAGGCATTGCTACTGATTGGCCTATCCGGTACAAAGATATTGCTCCCTGGTACGACTACGCCGAAAAATTTGTCGGCATCAGCGGCCAGGCCGAAGGACTTCCCCAGTTACCCGACGGCCACTTTCTGCCGCCCATGGAATTTAACTGCGTAGAGAAAGCCGTTAAAAAAAGCATCGAGAGCAAGTTTCCCGGTCGTAAATTAACTATGGGTCGGGTTGCGAATTTAACTAAACCTTTAAACGGACGGGCCTCCTGCCAGTACCGGAACCTGTGTAGCCGGGGTTGTCCATACGGTGCTTACTTCAGTACCCAGTCTTCTACCCTGCCGGCCGCTGTTAAAACCGGCAATCTAACTTTGCGACCCGATTATATTGTTAACTCGCTTATTTACGACGAGCAAAAAGGCAAAACGACCGGAGTTCGGGTAATTGATGCAAATACCAGCCAAACGACGGAATATTTTGCTAAAATAATTTTTGTAAACGCCTCGGCCCTGGGAAGCACTTTTATTTTAATGAATTCTACTTCTAACCGTTTCCCCAACGGATTTGGCAATGCCAGCGGTCAGTTAGGCCACAACCTGATGGATCACCACTTCCGGACCGGCGCTTCCGGCGAATCAGATAATTTTGAGAATCAGTACTATTTCGGCCGCCGTGCCAATGGCATTTATGTGCCGCGTTACCGCAATATTGGCAATGATAAGCGTGATTATGTCCGGGGGTTTGGTTACCAGGGCAGCGGCAGCCGCGATGGCTGGCAACGGGCCGTAGCCGAAATGGGCTTTGGCGCCGACTTTAAAGAAGCCATGACCAAGCCTGGCAAATGGAAAATGGGTCTGGGAGGTTTTGGCGAATGCCTGCCTTATTACGAAAATAAAGTAACCCTGAACAAAGACCTGAAAGACAAATGGGGCCAGCCAACCTTAACGTTCGACGCCGAATTTAAGGAAAACGAAATGAAGATGCGCAAAGATATGGCCAACGACGCAGCCGAAATGCTGGAAGCGGCCGGTATGAAAAACGTTAAAACTTACGATGCCGGCTCTTATCCAGGTTTAGCTATTCATGAAATGGGTACGGCCCGCATGGGACGGGATCCGAAAACATCGGTTTTAAATGGCTTTAACCAGGTACATGAAGCTCCGAACGTTTTTGTAACGGATGGCGCCTGCATGACCTCTGCTTCTTGCGTGAATCCTTCGCTTACTTACATGGCTTTAACGGCACGGGCAGTAGACCACGCGGTTAAAGAGCTGAAGAAAGGCAATATTTAGTCTGGAAGATTATAATTTTAAAAAGGCCGGCCTATTAAGCCGGCCTTTTTTTATATATTAACCTAAAATATTACGGTGACTGAAAAAGAAATAATGCTTAGCGGTGGCCTGTATAATCCCACCGACCCGGAGCTGGCCCAGGATCGGCTAAATGCCCGACGGATTTTGTACGACTATAATCACAGCCATCCCGATGAAGTAGAAAAACGCCGGCAACTGCTGACAAACCTCTTTTGCGCCGAAACTACTTGTTTCCTGGAACCCACTTTCCAGTGCGATTACGGGTATAACATTAGTTTTGGCGAAAACTTTTACGCCAACTTCAACTGTGTAATCCTGGATGTGTGTCGGGTAACATTTGGCAAAAATGCTTTTCTAGCACCTAATGTACAAATTTATACCGCTACCCATCCTTTAGATGCCCAAGAACGAATTTCGGGGCGGGAGTTTGGCAAACCAATATCCATCGGCGATAATGTATGGATTGGCGGTCATGCGGTCATTTGTCCGGGCGTAACCATCGGACATAATGTGGTTGTCGGGGCCGGCAGTGTTGTAACTAAAAATATTCCGGATAATGTAGTAGTAGCCGGTAACCCGGCGCGGGTAATAAAACAACTTCAGGCTAGAGGGCCAGTGCTATGCAACCCTCTTTAACCCCCTCCCCGCACCCAACCGATATTTCTCCTTTAACCGAAGGAGGGGCAACCTCCTTCAATACCCGATTATTATTTTACCTCGCGCTGGTTAAGTTTACGATGCAGTTTTTATTTTCAAATCCTGCCTACCAACTACACCGCGACGAATATTTATACCTGGACCAGGGCCGCCATTTGGCCTGGGGTTTTCTGGAGGTGCCACCTGTTATATCAGTGATGGCCTGGTTTACGCAATTAATGGGTAATAGCTTGTTTTGGGTGAGATTCTGGCCGGCATTATCCGGAGCGCTGACGCTCTTTGTGATGGGCAGAATAGTCCAGAAATTAGGTGGCGGTACTTTTGCGTTATTTCTGGCGGCGGCATGTTATATTTTTTCGGCCTACCTGCGGCTAAACCTGCTATTTCAGCCCAACTCCTTAGATGTATTTCTTTGGACACTCTATTTTTATTTACTTATCCGGTATATTCAAACGGGTAAAAACAATTATTTGTATGGGCTCGGCCTGGCTTTGGCCATCGGCTTACTAAATAAATATACGGTGGGCTTTTTCATCCTTGGCTCCTTATTGGGCTTTGGGTTTACCCGCCAGCGGCAATTGTTCCGGAACAAAGC
>JAQBNV010000208.1 GCA_028288395.1 Adhaeribacter sp.
TTATTAAAATTGGTGTAGATGGCGCAGCACCGCTGTCGGCAATCCACCAGAAACTGGTCCAGGCTGCTGCCCTCACCCACCTGACCACCGGCCTGACTATTTATGCCCACACCGGCCCTGGTGCGGCCGCTTTCGAAGAAATAGAAATTTTGCGGACGGCAGGAGTACGTCCGGAAGCATTTGTGTGGGTACATGCCCAGGCCGAAGCCAATAAAAGTTTTCATATCCGTGCTGCCAAAGCGGGTGCCTGGGTTAGTTTAGACGGTATTGGCTGGGGCGATTTTGATAATTATGCCGATTGCATTGTCCGTTTAAAAGCGGCCGGCCTGCTGCACCGGGTATTAATTTCGCATGATGCCGGTTGGTACAAACCCCAGGAGCCGGCGGGCACTTTTCAAGGTTATACAAATATTTTTGAGACATTATTCCCGCGTCTAAGAAAACTAGGCTTTGGGGAAAAAGACTTTCAGCAGCTCCTCGTGAAAAACCCCGCTGCCGCCCTGGCCATCCGGGTAAGAAAAATATAAGCCCGTGGTAAATGATGTTTCTGGCCCTCAGAAAATATTTCGGTTAGTTCTTTTAAGTTTATTCAGGTGATTCGCCCAGGTAGCTAGCGCTTAAATAATAAATGGCCTATGAGCCAAAGGACGTGCGCGTCAGCAAGTAATATTATAAAAAATTCTTTCTAAATCTTATAAAACTGGCAGAAAAACCCGGAAGGTCCGGGTGTATTCAAATTTCTTTTTCACAAATTTTTTTGACAAATTTTAAATTATTATAAAAATATAAAATTTATGAAAATAATACCGCCAACTATGATTATAATAAGGGGCCGAAATCCATGATTTTGGCCTAGTTGGACAAAAGTGGAATGTATGAATCTAAACTTACCCAGAACTTACCAGGAATTACTCGACCGGAAAGGCACCTACAACAACTTTAAGGCCCCCAAACCAGAAGAAATATTACGTGATTTTGGTTATAAAAGCATCAGCCTCCATGCCCAGGCTCCCGCCTTTTATGTGGTAGATTACGTGCAAAAGAAATATTTATTTATTGACCCTGCGTGTAAACCCATGCTGGGATACGATTTAGACCTGATGCTGGAGGCGGGGCCGAATTACTATACCAAATTATGGCACCCAAGTGATTTCAAGATTTATAATAATGAGATCTTTCCGAAGAAAATAAACTTTTTAAAGAATCTGCTCCCGCACACGGTGCAGGATTATTCTTTTTCCTTTAACTACCGCGTCGCTACCAAAAACGGCGATTATATAACGGTGCTGCAACGTTCTACTTACTACTTGTCACCGGACGGCGTACCCCTGGCGGCGGTGGGATTTATTATTGATATCAGCCATTTTAAAGAAGATACCAAAATCATTTTCACCATCGAAAGAATTGACTCCCTGTTCAACTGCCTCACCAAAGAGCCCATTCACCGTTCGGTTTATTCGCCCGAAAAAGACCCGGGCGTATTTTCCAGGAGAGAAGTACAGGTGCTGCAGTGTATTTACGAAGGCCTGAACAGCAAACAGATTGCCGATAAATTATTTATAACGATTGGAACCGTTTACAGCCACCGCAAAAAGATGCTTGAAAAAACCAGTTGCCACAACACGCCGGATTTATTGCGGTACGCTAACCGGCACGGGGTACTATAGTATTTCGTGGGCAAAATCGGCCACCAGTTGGTTAAAAGCGACTGGTTGGTCGAGGTGTAACAAGTGCCCGGCAGCCGGAATCTTAAATACGGTATTTCGCCATGTATTTAAAACGGCATTGTCTAAATAATCGGGTTTAATAATTTTTTCTTCGGCCCCAAACACTACCAGCAATGGTACGCCACTCTTTTTCAATAACGCTATTTCATCCGATACCCGGCCGCCGTGCATGGACTGCCCGAACATTACCGACCGGAAAGGACTTTTTACCCGGTTGTAATCTTCGAACAGCGCTGCTAAGACGGTGTCGTTGTTTTTTGCCACGCTGTTTGCATAAAAAGCCCGGACGGCGGCCGCTGGCACTTCTTCCATAAAAATAGGGCTTGTATCTATCTGAGAGTTGCTTATCGCTCCAAACGGATAGTCTTCGCCCACAATGGACGAGGCGGCCATTACGAGGCCTTTTGGTTGCAGTTGGCTTAAAGCCTCGCACAAAATATTCGAACCCAAAGAGCAGCCGATAACCAGATATTCCTCGTCCCGCGTCAGTTTATTTATGGCCTGCCCCATCACCCGGCCCAGGTCTGCCAATCCATAATGATCCTGCGGATTAGGCGAAACGCCGGAATCGCCATGGGCGGGTAAATCAAATGCAATCAACCGGTAAGAAGCGAATTGTGCATCATCCAACTGATTTTCCCAGGTTTTGGCCGAACTGGAATTGCCGTGCAGGAAAAATATGGTACGGGGTTGGTGCGCATTAACTTCGCGGTAAGCCAGGATTATATTTTCGATGGTAATGGTTTGGGGCATCATAGTGGTTTAGGCTCAGGTATACTAAAATAGCTGATTTAATTATTATAAAAATGTCAGTCCATTCTTATTTTTTCTTTAATTTTTTACGAGATTGTTATACCTGCCCGTCCGAAGCGGCGCAGGCCTAACTCCCCTTTCCGCAGGTTGCTGGCTAGTAATTATTCAATGCGTATTAATTCCACGTTACTTACCGGGTTAATCACCAGCGGCACTTTCTCTACTTTTACCGAGCTGGTATCCAAGCCAAACCATTTATCTTCGGACGGGGTAAATTCTTTCAGACTAAAATAACCCTGTAAAATCAGTTTTTCATTTAGGGGCAGATTGTTCTCGATGGAGAGATATTTTTCGAGGACCACAAACCGGAAATCGCCGATTATATTTTGCTTGTTCAACGACTCGTAGCG
>JAQBNV010000210.1 GCA_028288395.1 Adhaeribacter sp.
CGCAGGATAAAACCAACGAGCGCTGGCTGGAACTGAAACAATTCCCGAGCCGGGCCCGCCCTGCCGATAAGTTTCCGAAGTGGGAACAGGTAATGGCCGAACAGCACCGCCTGTTTAAAAAACACCCCAAAACTAAATTTATAAACGCCCACCTGGGCTGGCTGGGCGGCGATTTGGCCCGCTTAGGCAAACTGATGGACGAGATGCCCAACATGTACACCGAGATTGGGGCCGTACTGGCAGAGTTGGGGCGGCAGCCGCGTTTTGCCCGCGACTTTTTTATTAAATACCAGGACCGTATTATGTTTGGGAAAGATACCTGGGCACCCACCGAATACTATACTTATTTCCGGGTGCTGGAAACCAAAGACGAATATTTTGATTATTACCGCAAGCGTCACGCCTTTTGGAAAATGTACGGCCTGGATTTGCCGGACGAAGTGCTGAAAAAACTGTATTATAAAAATGCCTTAAAAGTAATTCCGGGCATCGATGCCAAAGCCTTCCCGAAGTAGTTGGTGCTCCGGTTAAAAAGCAAAAACACAGAAGCCTGCTTCCGCAAGGGGCAGGGTTCTGTGTTTTTGCTTTTTTATCTGAATTAATCGTTCTTTTTATTAACTCTTACTTCATTATCCGGGTTGTTCTTTCCCTCATGGCCGCTGCTTTTACCACCGCCACGGCCGTCCTTATCACCGCCCTCCCGGTTGGCGCTCCCGGTAACTGCTCCCGGACCAGAATCCTGGCGGCTCCAGCGGGTTTGTTTTATATCGTCAGAATAATCGGCATTTGTATAGCCATATTTCATATCCTGGTCGGCGCTGGATCCATCTTTTAAAGTGCCTGCGCCGCGAATTTCACCCGAAGTAGTATGGCTGCCTTTTTTAATAGTATGGTGATCGTTCTCTGATTTGTAACCTTGCTCACCGGCCTTGCTTTGGTGCTCGCCGGGCCCGCCGCCCTGCCGGCCTTGCTTGTTATCGCCGCTATCCGTAACCGGACTGCGTTCGCCGCTTTTAAACTCGGCGGTTGTGCCGTTGTCGTCGCCGCTCGGATGCTGCACGGCTTCGTTCATATTGTGTTTGCTGTGTATATTATCGGGTGAGCGATGATCGCTATTGCCTTTATTACCTTTGTGATTTCCCTTCATGTTCTTTTGTGTTTAGAAGTCTGTTATTAAAGAGGAACTTCCTGGGTTTACGGCTGGCTTCGGCAGATGGTTCCTATGTAACCGGTTTAATTTATATCCCAAAGGTATTTTATGAATTTTGCAGGATTGCAAAATATGCCTGGAACGGTGATCTGGCCCAGCGATAGAAATGTTGCTTAATTTAAATGCAGGATTAAATTCTCCCCGACAGTGGTAAAGGCGGATAGCAAGATAGAACAGCTACCCTGGTATATTTTGATTGATTCCCGACAAAAGCAGCAGCTGTTTGGCTCTCAGGCTTCTGCTTTTACCAGTTCGGTTACCGATAAATAGCCGCTGCCATCTTTGCGCACTACCTGCCAGCCCAGTGCTCTTAAATAGCGCCGGATAAAAATATTAAGCATGCCGTGCGCCACCAAAACGGTCTTTTTTTCTTCATGGGCGTAGCGGGTAAGCGTTTCGGCACATTGCCGTGCCCTAATGCGCGCTTCGCGATAGGTTTCGATACCCCGACTGTTCAGCCCTAAGAGCCAGAGTACCCGGGCACCGGCCAGCCATATTTTAATCGGAAACCGGAACAAAGGCAAGGATAGTATTTTACGTTCGCACTCATTAAATATTTTATCTTCTACCAATTCTATTTCGGGGCCAAAAATAGCCAGAGCGGTTTGCTTGGCGCGCGGCAATAAACTGCAATGTACCCGCTTCATTTCCGCAAAAGGCAGGCCCTCGGGTTTGTTAATAATAGCTTCAATCCCTGCTGCATCATAATCCGAAATAAACTGCGTTGCCCGCGTTGCATTGTATAAGCCCGCGTGTTCAACCTTGGGTTTATAGTGCCGGATCAGAAAAATATGCAGTTGTTTTTCCGGAGGAATTACCATTGGTTCAGGATTGTCAATTGAAGTTTTTTGGGACCAGGATAAAATAAGATTGGCTTTATGTATTACTTAATTATTCCCGGAATATTAATTAGAGGCATAAGCAAAACTGAATAATATTTGTTTAGCAAGCCGCCGGGGCCGGTTTAAGCCAGGGAACGTACCAATATTTAATGGGTGCGTTCCCTGGCTTAAGTATTTTGGACAAGACCTGGGTTCAGGAATTTAACTATTAAAAAATTACTGCTTAAAATAGGAACCCGGCCCGCAATAAAGGCATGCGGCTCTCTTCCGAAATCGCAAATTCGGCCGATAGTACTATCATGTTCACCGGTGATATCCACACGCCGCCACCGTAGCCATTGTGCCATTTTTTTGAAATTTCGTTTTTCTCCCATACCCGGCCCACATCATGAAACCCCAGGATGCCCAGCGAACCGGGAAATAAATAAGTCTGAAAAGTAAGGAGTTTTAGCCGGACCTCGGTGTTGTTATAAAAGCTACTGCCCCCGGCAAAACGGTTCTGGCGGTAGCCGCGCAGGTTGGTAGTGCCATCGAGGCGATTTGCCTGGAAAAACTCCGAAGTACCGTAATTTTTAGCGCCGCCCACCCGGTTGGCCAGGGTAAGCCGCAAGGGTACCCGGAAAGTACGATATAAACTAAATTCCCCGGAAATACGGTTAAAATCGGAGGCTCCTCCGCCTAAGCCTTTGTATAAACCCGGACCGAGTATTACATAAAAGCCTTTAGTAGGCTGGCTGGCTTTATCGCGGGTATCTAGTTGGTAACGGAATTCCAGACCACCGTAGGTTTTAGCCTCAAATAAGGAGTAATCGCCGGTTTGCTGCCAGGCAAAATCGGTAATAAAGCGTTCGGGCGTAATATTTAAGTTAACCTGCTGGTAAGAGGGGCCAAACAGCAACACTTGGCTATTGCCAATTTTACGGCCAATAAGGGCATTAAAGTAATATTGGCGGGAGGTATAACGATAAAATTCGATTTCTTCTTTCTCTTCGTCGTACTGCGTTTCGTTGCCTAAGCCAAAAAAGGTGGTATTGAAGTTTGGAGCCCGGATGTCGAGGTTAAGTTGTAAATCAAATTTTTTGATAATGTTGGTAAAATAACCCTGGTAATTAAACTTGTAAGAATCGGTGCGTAAGGCGTATTGCCCTATTATCCGATGGGAGGCAGCAAATGGTTCCTTTTTAAAACCTTGCGTTTTAATTAATACACCAGCGCCAATTTGTATGCCGTTGTCGCGGTTATACTCAACTGCCCCGAGCGGGCCCATGTAATCGTACACAAAAGCTTTCCGATCATACTCGTTTATATTGGCCCGGTTAGAAGTTAAGTTTTTCGATTCCGGACCCAGGTTAAGCTCATTTTCTGCGCGGGTATCATAGATATAGGTTTTCTTAGACAGACCGCCTACTTTAGAATTATCGGTGATTTTATCTTTGTCGTCGCCGCCGATAATGCGTACTTTCAAGCCTTTACTTACCTCGCCGGATATCCGGAACTCGTCTTCTCCGGCCAGCCCATACAGGCGAATTTCTTCGGTCTCAGCGTTTTTAAACTGACGCCGGTACATTACCTGTTCCGGATCGCCGCTTTTACTTATTTTCTGCACCGTAACCAGGGTGTTCTCGTCGTCCTGCCGCTCTACCAGAAACAACTCTTTTTTGTCGCTGCCTACTACATTTACAGCCTTGGCCAGAAACTGGTAATATTCGGCGGCATCGGCGGGCAGCGCATCGCGGCGGGCTTTCAGGTTGGCCGTAATGGTTTGCCCCGATAAGCGGTAAATGGGTTCGGGTAAGTTTTTGATGGCTTTTTCTATTTCGGCATCGCTTAAAGTATTTTTCAGGTCATTGGCCGCTTCCAGCCAGTCGTTCAGGGTCGGCTCAGTCAGGAAAGTGCGATCGAAGTAGCGGCCGTTAAAGTTAAAGCTGGCTATGTCGCGAATATCATCATCGAAACCCTGGATCTTTGGTAATAACCATTTCCGGCTGGCAATATTAGGAATTACGCCTTGGTTGATAAAAAAGGCCATGTCGCGGTCGCGCGGAATAGGTTGGTAAATATCGCCTTTCGCATTTTTCTTTTCAAAGCTGGCCCAGCGCCACTGGTCGTCGTGCCGGTCCCAGTCGCCGATTAAAAAGTCGAACAACCGGGCTCTTACCACCGACTTCTGGTCTACCACGTTGTCGTTATCTTCCTGCAGATCTTCGAGTACTTTTTCGGTGCCTTTTACATTTTTGGAGTTGCCAAAGTAAGGCGCATCTGACTGATCTTCATCGGGCCGTTCTTCAAATAAACCCACCGTGTTAGCAAAGCCTTCGCGGTATTTGCCCAGGCGCGGATCGTCCGGAATGTAGAAATACCGGGGATTGGTATGGTAAACTTTGGCTGCTTCGGACAAGGCCGGCATTACCAGAGGCGCGTACGGGTGGGAGGCAGATATTTGATCTTTTACCACATCGGCTGCTATGGTTTTGCGCAAAGCCCGAGGCAAGGCCGCCGCCGGATATTTTTCCACCGACCGTAATACATATTCTCGACCATTGGCATCGGCCAGGCGCAACGAACGGGTCTGGAATCCGCCGCCTTGCTGCACTACTTTCAGGCCCCCCTGCATCTGGCCAATATCAAAGAGGGGTAAGGTTACTTTTTCTTCCCATTCTGCCCGGTAATTTTTGCCCATGAGCCACTCCCGAAATTTGGTAGCGCGGTAGTCGGTGCTGGCGCTCACACTGATGCTACTATCGGTGAAATTAAAGGTTCGCCTTTTTAGATCCGAAAGTATCGAGGCCTGGGTGGGCTTTTGCATGAGCAAGGCGCGGTAAGCTACCGAACCAGTTGCGTTGCCGGCTGTTAAAAATTCGAGCCACGCTTCACCGTTCTTATAAAAATTTACTCTGGCAATACCGGCAGTATCAGCCGAAAACAAAACATTATCTCCTTTGGGCGGGCCTATCTTTTCGGCTCGGTTACCTACCGAAACATAATGAATGCTATCGGAAAAAGCGTGCCGTAAAGCGCTGCCATTATTTTCGACGTAAATGAGACCGGGGTGCTGCTTAAAAAAAACTGCAAAATTCTTGCGCAGGTACTTATATTCTAAAGCTTTGATGTCGGACGGAATTTGCGCGGCTACTATTACCTGTTTCTCGCCATAATTACGCAAAATATCGTCGATTAAGGCAATCACCTGCGAGGGCCGGGTGGCTGGGCAACTGCTAAACTCATCGGTGATTTCATTGCCGGGCAATAGTCGTTTGGTATCCAGCAGAATCAACAGCAAGTCGTCGTTTACGTGTACTTCCATCGGACCGGGGCAGCCGCCTTCCGGTACAAAAACCTTTTCGTTTTTTAAATGAGTGGAGATAAATAACTCCTGTCGCCGGAAACCCTTATCGTCCTTTTCGGTTTTGCGACCCTGGGCGCCGGGTATAATCATGGTTTCACCCGCATAGTTGGTTAAGGGCGCCAATTGCGCTTTCAGTATATTTTCGGCATCGGCCAGGTTTGGGCTTTCGGCTTTGGGCAGGGTTTGGGGGTAAAGGGGATTGCCAATAAAGATAGTGCTGCTGTTTTTGCCTGCGGCTGGCAATACCTGCTCCAGAAGAGGCGGAATGGTTTGCCGGGCGTGGGTTTCGCCGGTATTTCCAATTAATAATACAGAGTATGAGAGTTCGCTCGCAGGAGCGGCCGGGATAGCTGGTGTTTGGCTTAAGACCGGAATAGAAATAAAAACAAATACAATTAACTGTACATATTTGTGCAAGGGCAGGAGCATGTTTTTTAGCGTTTCAAAATTTAAATAATGAGCATTGAAGTTGCAAAAGAACAAATATAATATTCTTTCGGGCCGGTGAAGCCATTAAACTTGAATACACGTACGTCCTAACGCTATCATTCGTTTGATTTGGTACTCTCTAATGCAAAGGTCTGATTTTCACCCGGTATAATTTTGAAAATAAGTTGCCGTTTCTGGTCGAGCCATGTTGCTTCCTGGTTCTTTACTTTGGCACAGTTATTATTTAATATTTTTTCCCACTGTTTTTGTTT
>JAQBNV010000246.1 GCA_028288395.1 Adhaeribacter sp.
AATCGTGGTAAACTAAACGGCGCCAATTCCCGCTTTATCCGGGTTACTTCCCTGACACCTAACAGCAATTTTGGCTTTTCCAACGAAGGCTTCCGAGGCATGGGCATCAAAAAAGGCGATCAATACGATTTTTCGGTGATGGCGCGGC
This sequence comes from Adhaeribacter sp., assembly GCA_028288395.1. GTDB lineage: Bacteria > Bacteroidota > Bacteroidia > Cytophagales > Hymenobacteraceae > Adhaeribacter. The sequence goes on from JAQBNV010000246.1 coordinate 149, forward strand.
AGGTAGATGGAAATAATGTGGCCCTGAATATAGAACTAGTTAATGCCCAGGGTGAAAAAGTTGGAACTACAACTGTAACGCCGGCCGCTAAAGAATGGAAAACCTATAAAGTAAGCTTTAATGCCACGGCTACGGAGCCAAAAGCCTTTTTAAATATTTATACCAAAGGGCAGGGGGTACTGGATTTGGACATGATTTCCTTGTTTCCGAAAAATACCTGGAAAAATCGCCCCAATGGCATGCGCGCCGACCTGGTGCAGTTGCTGGCCGATATGAAACCCGGTTTTTTGCGTTTCCCCGGCGGTTGCATTGTGGAAGGCCGGACCCTGGATGAGCGGTTTCAGTGGAAGAAAACCATTGGCGATATTGCGGACCGGGGATTTTTAATAAACCGCTGGAACACCGAATTTAAGCACCGCCTTACTACTGATTATTACCAGTCGTTTGGTTTGGGTTTCTACGAATATTTTCAGTTGGCCGAAGACATTGGCGCAGCGCCTTTACCGATTCTGAACTGTGGTATGGCTTGCCAGTTTAATACGGCCGAAGTTGTGCCGCTGGATAATTTAGAGCCTTATGTGCAGGACGCCTTGGACTTAATCGAATTTGCGAACGGATCGGCCCAGACCACCTGGGGAAAAAAACGAGCAGAAATGGGGCATCCGGCACCTTTTAACCTAAAGTACCTGGGCGTTGGGAACGAAAACTGGGGGGCGCAGTACATCGACCGCCTAAAAATATTTACCAAAGCGATTAAAGCTAAATACCCCGATATTCAACTGGTTAATAGTTCCGGTACCGACCCCAACGGCGAGCGCTTTGATTATCTGAACGGCGAGTTGCGCCAGATGAATGCCGACATTATAGATGAGCACTACTACCGTAAGCCGGAATGGTTTCTGGAAAATGCAAAGCGGTACGATAATTATGACCGCAAAGGACCTAAAGTTTTTGCGGGCGAATACGCTGCCCAAAGCGTAGGAATTGCCAGTCCCAATAATAAAAATAATTGGCATTGTGCCCTGGCGGAAGCTGCTTTTATGACCGGACTAGAACGAAATGCTGAGGTGGTGACCATGGCTTCTTATGCCCCGCTTTTTGCCCACGCCGAAGGCTGGCAATGGACCCCCGATATGATTTGGGTTGATAACCTGCGTTCTTATGGCACCCCCAATTACCACGTTCAGAAACTATTTTCGGTAAATAAAGGAACCCACGTGGTGCCAATGCTGCGGAATAACTTAACCGTAACCGGCCAGGATGGCTTGTATGCGTCGGCCGTACTGGATCAGAAAGCGAGAGAATTAATTTTAAAAGTGGTAAATGCCTCCGACAAGCCCCAGCAAAGCGAATTTGTGATTGATGGCGTAAAAAGTGTGCAGGCAAAAGGAACCGTAACGGAGTTAAGCAGCGCTAACCTGGATGCGGTTAATACCTTCGAAAAGCCTGCTGCCGTCAGTCCTGTACAGCGGCCGGTGCCGGTTAAAAACAAAAAAGTAAACTTAACCCTGAAACCTTATTCGGTTAATATAATCAAGGTTAAAGTTTCTTAAATTAAAATGGAGCTCACCTCAGGTGATATTTGGGTGTAAAAAGAACTGGGATGGTTAAACCTGCTGCTTTTCTTAATAAATGCTTTCGCCGTTCTCTGATAATATCTGGTTAATAACAGGTTTTTACTTTACCAGTAAGCGGTAGCAACCTTAGGCAGTTTATGTATTTATTCTAGGTTTATGTATTTATTCCAGGTTTAAATAATCGTTCTTTATACCACCTCTAACCAGACTTTAATTAGCCACCGATAATGATGAATGTAAAATATTTATTTTTGCTGCCCTGCCTTACGCTCTGGCTCCAGGGAGCCCAGGCTCAAACGACGGCACCACCAACCGGGCAAAACCCAGCTCAGTCACTAGGGTCGCAAGATTCCAACCAATTGTACAAAAATATTCCGGTCCACGACCCGGTAATGATAAAGCAAAACGATACCTATTATTTGTTTTGTACCGGCCGGGGCATAGCGGTTTGGTCGTCTAAAGACCGCGAGAACTGGAAGCGGGAAAGCCCGGTTTTTGCCACAGCCCCGGAATGGGCAGTACAGGCAGTGCCTACTTTCCGGAATCATATTTGGGCGCCCGATATCAGCTACCACAAAGGCAAATATTACCTCTATTATTCGGTTTCGGCATTTGGTAAAAATACTTCGGCTATTGGCGTAGCCACCAATACCACTTTGCATCCCACCGATAAAGATTATAAATGGGTTGACCACGGGAAAGTAATTCAGTCGTACCCTGGCAAAACCAACTGGAATGCCATCGACCCGAATATTATTACAGATAAAGCCGGTACTCCCTGGATGTCTTTCGGCTCTTTCTGGGTCGGCTTAAAGCTCGTAAAACTGACCCAAGACCGACTAAGTATTGCCGAAGATCCGGCCAATATTCCAACGATTGCTAGTCGTAAAAAAGATCCGGCAGCGGGGAATCTGCCCTCGGTTGATAATAATCCGGCAGATGCTGGCGGCAATGCCATTGAAGCGCCTTTTATATTCCGGAAAGATAAATATTACTACTTATTTGCCTCTATTGATTATTGTTGCAAAGGTGTAAAAAGTACGTATAAAATGGTGGTGGGCCGTGCCAGGAATGTGCAGGGACCTTACCTGGATAAAAGTGGCTTATCGCTGGCGAAAGGCGGGGGAACCCTGGTAATGGAAGGAGACAAAGATTGGTATGGGGTAGGGCATAATTCGGTTTATACCTTCGATAAAAAAGATTACCTGGTATTTCACGGGTATGAGGCCGCCGACAATGGCAAATCAAAACTGCGCATCGAAACGCTGAACTGGGATAAGGAAGGCTGGCCGGTAGTAGCCAAAACAGGCGGTAATCTTTAATTTAAATTATTAGCTTAAACAAAACAGCCCGGACAAATGATGTTGCCCGGGCTGTTTTGTTCAGACGTGTTCTGTATTTTATTGCGCCTGGGGCTGCTGATCTTTTACCGAAAATTTATAAGCAGTACTGGTGCGGTAGGTATCGCCGGGTTTCAGAATAGTAGAAGGGAAACTTGGCTGGTTGGGCGAGTCGGGGAAGTGCTGGGTTTCGAG
>JAQBNV010000249.1 GCA_028288395.1 Adhaeribacter sp.
CTATATTCACGCTGCCCAAGTAGTAACATGATTTGTTCATGATGGTAAAAGTTGTTCGCACTCCTTCTACCGCTACTGCGGTCTTTTTCGTTATATCATTACTTCTACTGGACTACCTATTATTTTATTTGCCATTAAAACAGCGCCTGTTTTTTCCGGGTGGCCGGTCGCAAAAATTTATTCAGTCTATTAGCTTTCTGGGCCTTAAGTCCCTGAATTACCAAAGCCGCATTGAGGCGGGCACCGGCCTCAACGGTATGGGTGTGATCGGTGTTGTTAAAATAGGCGGCTTTTACTTTCGCTTCCCCTTTGGCTTCGTACCGGTCAGCAATTATTTTATTTAAAGGAATGAAATAAGCGCCACCCTGTTCGGCGGCTTCGGCGGCCCATTTCCCATAATCCAGGTCGTTGCGGTTGGATTTACCCGCTTGCCAGGTATTGCGGGGCACCGGCGATAACACGATGGCTGTCGCGCCTTTGGCTTTGGTATCCGAGATAAATTTGCGCAGGTACCAGCCGTACGAATGGACCACTTCGTGTTTTTTGGTAATAAGGTTATTAATTTCTTCCGTTTCTTCGCCGTTGCTTCTGATGGTGCCACGGGCCCGGAGCGTATCGTTCACGGGGCTGCTGTCGTTGTGCCCAAATTGCATCATCACAAAATCGCCGGGCTTTATATTGGCCAGCACTTTATCCCACAAACCCATTGCCTGAAACGTGCGGCTGCTGGTTCCACCCAAAGCATTATTTACCACCGCTACTTTAGTTGTATCGAAATACGCTGGCAAAAAATCACCCCAGCCCCACAGCCCACCATCGCCTTTGCCCTTGCCGTTTTTTACGGTAGAGTCACCGATGAGAAATAAAGTTGGCTTGGAGCTGGTTTGTTTTGGCTCCACACACGCCGAAAACACCACTCCTATGGCAAAAACCCAGGCCCAGAACCGGAGCGCAGATTTTGCCAACTTCAGGTTATTATTTTTAATAATTCTAGATTTCATAGGTATCAGAGGTAATGGCGGGAAGAGAAAAATTATATGGCATAATGGCTTTACGCTACTATTGTGCGGCCTGCGGCGGGTAAACGAGGAAATGAAAAATCATTTCAGCCTATTATCTATAAAGGCCGGCGGCCTAGAAATAATAGACACGAGCGGAACGCTCGCGCCAATAGTTGTTAAATAATCAGTCTTCATATTTGTGCTTCCGGTTCAGGTATTTTTTTAAATCACATCTCTTTAACTCTTTCAGGCCCTGCCCCACCGAAGCGGCATTTTCGCGGGCACCGGCCGGGTTGGTATGGGTATGATCGCCGGGAAAATATGCTTTTACTTTTTCCGGACCCATTTGGTCGTATTTGTCCGCGGAGATGCGATTTAGATCGATAAAGGCAACGCCTTCGGATTGGGCTACATCGGCGGCCCATCGGCCGAAGGTATCATCTGCCCGAAGCACTTTTCCTTCCTGCCATTGATTGCGCGGAATCATAGATAAAATAATAGGGGTTGCGCCTTGTGCTTTGGCATCACGCACAAATTTACGCAGGTACCAGCCGTAGGTATGCACCGTTTCCCGGGTTCCGTTGGGCCAGGTCAGTTCTTTGGTTTCTTCGCCGGTTCCGCGCAACACCCCGCGATAGCCGGCCTTGGTGGTATCTGGAGTGCTTCCTTCGTTATGACCAAACTGCATCATCACAAAATCACCGGGTTTGAGGGTAACCAACACTTTATCCCACCGGCCTTCTTTAATAAAAGTACGGGTACTACGGCCCGCCATCGCCTGGTTGCTTACGGCTATTTTAGTTGTGTCGAAAAGTTCGGCGATGTAGCTGCCCCACCCCCCGTAACCGGCATTGGTATTACGCACCGTAGAATCTCCGATGATATACAGGACCGGCTTTGGCTTAGAAGGTTTACTGGTCAGACAACCACATAAAAATCCTAACAGGAAAATAAAAATTTTAAAATAACCTCTACTTCGCATTTTTTGATTTATTAAAGGTTTCCGGCGCCACCCGAATAACCGGCCATTTAATTTTTTTGGTACCCTGGCCTAAATAAAAGCTGGGGTGAGGCGGTTGGTTATAGGCCACGTTCTGCCAGGCAATGGCGAGGCGGTACTGCGGATCGTGCATGAGGGTTGGTAGCCGGTGCTCCGTGGGAATGGTAGAGGTAAAAAGGCGCAGTTCCTGGTTATCAATGGTCCGGAATATTACTTCCTCCCGCCAGTCGCCCAAAATATCGGCACTCAGGGCCGGGGTGGATTTGGTACCGTTGTTGGATGTACAGCCTTCGGCCGTAAACAGCCGGCCAATTTTATATTTATCAATGTGGTTGCCATCCAGCAGTTCCTGGGTCAGGTCACCATCCCACCAAATCAAAAAATTAGTGGAAGGCGGATGGTTGCCAATTTTTTTTCCTTTAAGGTTTAATAAACCTTCCGAACCGGAAAACCACATTTCGGCTCCCGGGTTAGTCCCGTCAATGTCGGCGGCTACGCCCCGTCCCACATCTTTGCCATCGTGTCCCCGCCATAATATCTGGCCGGTACGGGCATCGTAAAGCGCGGCTCCGGGACCAGATGTATTCGTTTCGTTTTCGTGGATGCCAAATACCTCCAGCCCCGGCCGGGTAGGATCAAAATCTGAAACATGCAAAGCATCGCCATGGCGCAGGCCGGTGGTAAATAAACCTTGGCCATTATCATCCACTACCATCGCGCCATAAATAATTTCGTCTTTACCGTCTGCATCCACATCGGCAATGCTTAGGCCATGGTTGCCCATGCCGGAATAAGGATTATCGCGGTTTTCTGAATCGAATACCCAGCGGGAGGTTAGTTGCCCCTTGCGATAGTCCCAGGCGGCGATAACCGATCGGCCATAATAGCCTCGGCACATCAGCACGCTGGGGAGTTTACCGTCGAGGTAGGCGGCGCCAGCTACGAAACGATCGACCCGGTTGCCATTATTATCATTGCCGCCGTTGCCACCCACGCCACCCCATCCGCCTAAATCGCCCCGTCCTGGTATATAATTGGCAGTAGCCAGGGCTTCGCCGGTCAGGCCGCTGAATACCGTAAAATATTCCGGACCTTTTAATATTTTACCATTTACATCGCGCCAATCGGCAGTTGCCTCTCCTATTATTTTTCCTTTACCGTCTTGCGTGCCATCAGCGGTCTTGCAGGCAAATTCAGCTTTGCCGTCGCCGTCCAGGTCCAACACTATGAACTGGGTATAATGCGCCCCTTCCCGAATATTTTTGCCTAAGTTTATTTCCCAGAGCAGCGTGCCATCCAGTTTATAGGCCTGGAAAATGGGTTCGTCGGTTAAGCCATTCGCGGGGGTATCGCGGCCGCGGCCGGTTTGGTGCAGCACTATTTCGTATTCCCCATCGCCGTCTAGATCGGCAGCCGAAGCATCATTGGGGGTATAGCCCGCAGGTGTTTTGAGCTTGATGGAAAGATACTGCTGAATGGGAGAACCGGCAGGTAAGGTAAAGGCCGTGCTCGCCGCCTGCTCTTTGCCTTGCCGGATGGGTCTTACAAAATAAGAAAGGCGCTGCTTTGCATCCGCGTTGGTATCCGTAAAGTTGGTGCTTTGGGTTAGCGGTAGTTTATTCAGCTTTACCGGGGCTTTCCCGCCGGTGCTCCGGTACAGGTTAAAAGCAATATTATCCGGATCCGTCCCCAGCATGCGCCAACCAACATACACTTTTCCTTCGCCCTGGTGTACCGCTACTACCCCCCTGCCCAGGTTTTCCATTAGGCGTTGGGCCTGCACAATTTTTAGGTTAAAAAAATATACCCCGATTAAAGATAAAATTAACAAGCTTTGGCGGCGCATGGGCTGGTGGCTGGTGATATTACCTGTTAATATAGAAATTAAAACCAATAGCTTTTATGCGAATACTAAAGGAATTAATTGGCTAAAAGCCGGAAAAATAGTCTCCCTTGGAATACGCCCCAAGCGTTAAGAGCAAATGACCAGATTAAATAGATTTAGTACCTACAGAAAGCTTTACACTCTCCGGATGAAACCAAACCAGAAAATCTTTTAGCGCTTGTCTGGCTATTATTTTAGTCCTATCTTTTGTTTAAAACCGGCCAATCAAAATTAAAACACCTGGTTTATTTCTTGTTTTAGAAAGCTGATGGTTTGCCCGGTCGGGTCTTTTTCGCTGGCCAGTACATTTTCGAGGATTCTTTTGGCCAGGTCGGTGCCTTTGGCGTTTTCCGGCAACTCATGATATACCCGGTTAACCAGGGTTACCACGTCTTCTTTTGCCCTTTTCACCATTTGCCAGCTTTGATCGCTCATGTACATTTGCTGCGATAAATTATGGTTAAATTCTTCGCGTATTTCGCTTAACAAAACGCGCTGATAATCCGCGGCAGTTTGGCCGGCGCTGCTTACCCGTACTAATAAATTGCTGGGAGAAATGCGTTCGAGTAACAAACAAACTCTTTCGTAAGCCTGCAACCGAATGGGCAATACTACTTCTGAATTTCTCATCCGCAGTTCTAAAATCCGTTTCTGGTACTCTTTGGTTAAATAAGTGTTCACCAGGGAATACATGCCGTACAGCACCAGGGCCGCGGGTAAAATAACTTTCAGGAGGTCAAAAATATAATCTGTCATAAATAATTAAAATTCGGATCTGGCCGTAAAAATATAGAATTTAGTTATGAATTATTTATTATTCCCACCTGTTCTATTACTACCTTTAAATTTGCAAAACAAAATACTTAAATATTAGTTAATTTTGCGTAGTTAAAATCAAAAACCATGGAAACAGCAACTATAAATAACATTGCCCCTATAAGCCTGACGCCCCGGGCCGTGGAAGAAGTAAAAATTATAATGCAAGATAAAAGCGTACCCGCCGAATATTCCTTACGGATCGGCGTTCAGGGTGGTGGCTGCTCCGGTATGTCTTACCTGTTAGGATTTGATAAAAAGAAAGATAGCGACGAAACCTACCAGATTAACGGCGTAGAAGTAATAATGGATAAAAAGCATGGCATGTACGTGATGGGCATGGAAGTAGATTTCCAGGATGGCCTGAATGCCCGGGGATTTATCTTTAACAACCCCAAAGCCAAAAGCACCTGCGGCTGCGGTACCTCTTTCTCCGCCTAATTTGTAATTATTTTTTACCCATTATTCTATTAATGATAAAAGCCACTCCCGGAGTGGCTTTTTTTGTTGCTATCTCTCCTACTAAGCTTATTTGCATTTCGCAGCATGAACAAAGTAAAACCAGGCGAGTTTTAAACTTTGTAAAATATCCATTTCGACAACTCCCGGTAATTAACTTTTTTACCGTACATTAAAATACCAACCCGGTAAATACGGGCCGCCAGCCAGGTAGTACCCATAAAGCCCAATACCAGTAAACCCATTGATAGCAGGAGTTCCGGCAACGGTACCCCAAACGGAATACGCAGCATCATGGCAATGGGCGAGGTAAACGGGATAATCGACATCCAGAAAGCTACTGCCCCATCGGGGTTGCGAATAATTACGGTTTGGGCGACAATAAAGGTCATGATGAGCGGCACCGTAATGGGCAGCATAAATTGCTGGGTATCGGTTTCGTTGTCAACAGCCGCGCCTACCGCCCCAAACAAAGCCCCGTAAAGCAAATAACCCCCTAAAAAGTAGAATACAAAACAACCTAGGATCAGCGGTAAATTTAAATTATCCAGCGCGGTTAATATTTCGGTGGCGCCGGTACCGCGAACATCGGCCGGTGTAGCAGCTCCCATTACGGTTGCAGTAGGTGGTGGGGTGAGTTTATCTTTAAAGCTGGCAGTAACCGCCGAGGTTACCACCGTCGATAAAATAATCCAGAGCAGAAACTGGGTGAGGCCCACGGCCGCAATGCCCAATATTTTACCCATCATCAACTGAAAAGGCTTAACCGACGAAATAATTACTTCTACAATCCGGCTGGTTTTTTCTTCTATTACGCCCCGCATAATTTGCACACCGTAAATAAAAATAAACATGTAAATCAGGAAAGCGCCTGCGTAACCAGCGCCGGTCGTTACAAATGCATTATTATCTTTCTCCCCTTCTTTGCTCAGGTTGGTAGTATTGATAGAAATATCGGTCTTGATTTTTTCCAGCACGGCCTGGTCGATGCCAGATTGACGGTATTTGACAGCTTCTATTTCCTGGCGCAATTTATTTTCGATGGCTATTTTATTATCCAGACTGACATTGGTTTGAGAGTAAAGCCGGATGCCGGTAGGGTTTGCCAGGTCGAGGTGCGGAATGTAAAGCAAGGCGGTATGATCGCTGTCCAGAAAGGCGGTTTTCAGGGTCTCCAGGTCGCCCTGCACAGGTATATATTTTCGTTTTTCCGTACTTTCAAATTTATTCTGGAACAAACCGCTTTCGTCCAGCACCTGAATGGTATTGGTTTGGTCCGAAACGGTAGTTAGAAATATGGGTACTACCAGAATGGCAGCCAGCAGCACCGGCGCCAGCAGGGTCATGACAATGAAACTTTTTTTCCGGACCCGGACGAGATATTCCCGCTGTAAAATTAACCAGATTTTATGCATAGCTGTAAGGTAAGCCCTAGGACCGGATATATGCAAATAAATCCGGCAAAATCAGAAAGGACTAAAGTGGGTTAAAATAATGAAATGGGAAAGCCTTTAAAACGAAGTTCTAAAGGCTTTCTTATTTCTTTAAATATCTCCCTGGCTTTTATTAAACCAGGTTGTAGGTTATTTTATTACTTTATAAAATTTAGCGCCGAACAGAAAAATTACGACGTAACATATAATAGGCAGGTAATAAGCTGCCGCTACGTCGTTATTCGCTACCATACCCATAATAGGCGGAAAAACGGCGCCGCCCACAACCCCCATTACAATAAAAGAAGATCCCTGCTGGGTGTGTTTGCCTAAATCTTTCAGGCCCAAACTAAAAATGGTGGGAAACATGATACTGAAAAAGAAGTTCAGCAACAGCAAAGCCACAAATGAAACCATGCCCCAGCTTTGGGCAATAATCACGCACATCAGAATATTGGCCAGCGCATAGGCGGCTAATAATTTATTCGGGGCGATAAATTTCATCAGGAAAGTTCCACTGAACCGGCCCACCATCATCATCACCATAAATATTAAACCAAAATAGTAAGCGGCAATTTCGGGAGTAAGGCCCATTTTCTCTTCGCCGTAATTAATAAAGAAGGCCCAGGTACCAGCCTGCGCGGCTACGTTAAAAAACTGGGTAATACACGCCCACACAAAGTGCCGGTGCTGGAATAGTTTCTTCGGTGCCTTCAGGCTTTTGGGGTCGATCCCTACCTCGTACGTATCCGTACTTATTACATGCGGGTCGGTTAAGGTGGGCACTTTTACAAATGCAAACGCAATGGCCAGGCAGGTAATTACTGCCCCAATAATGGTGTATAAGATTTTAACGGAATCCAATTCGCCGGGGGTGCCGGTACGCAGCAAAAAGTAGCCCCCGATAACCGGCCCGATTACGGCACCCAATCCGTTAAAAGCTTGGGCAAAATTCAGCCGCTGGTCGCTGGTACGCTGGTCGCCTAAAGAGGCAATAAAAGGGTGCGCCACCGCTTCTAAAGTAGCCAGCCCGCAACCCAGAATAAACAAAGCAAACCGAAAGAAATTAAAAGATTCGGAACCGGCCGCTGGCACAAATAAAAAGGCACCGGCCGCATACAGAAACAAACCCAGCAGTACGCCTTTTTTGTAGCCATAGCGTTTCATAAACAAGCCGGCCGGCACCCCCATCAGAAAATAAGCGCCAAATATTGAAAACTGCACCAACCCCGAGGCGGCTTTTGATACATGCAATACATTCTGAAAATGCTTGTTCAGCACGTCGCCCATCGTAATAGCAATGCCCCAGAGCATAAACAGGGAGGTTACGAAAACGAATGTAGTTAAGAACTTTTTCTCGGTAAAAGCAGCCTTGGGTGCCGGTACGCCGGTCGCGGCTGAAGAAACAGGTTTCATCATGTTTTAATCAGGAAAGCTAATCGAGTGTATAATTAGATAAAAAAAATTAATTCTGTATGGTTCCGGGGAATAAAATTACGGGCATATTCTCTCCCGCATTACAAGTAAACGATCCGGAAGGAACCCGGCGGTTTGTAAATCACTTGTGGTGTGGGAATTATTAGAAGTTCTGGCCGAACTTATAATAAAATAAAAAATTCACCAGCGGCTTACCTCTCTAATAATAACGATAACGAAAAGGAGCCTGCTTGCCGGATACAGCAGTGGGAAAATATTTAGTTAGAAGCTATAGGCCGGCATGGTTATAGGAATACCATTCCAAAACAGGAAAGAGGTGTAAGTATAAGATATCAGCTTTTGGCCC
>JAQBNV010000319.1 GCA_028288395.1 Adhaeribacter sp.
GTACATCATCAACGCGGTCAAACAGGCTACCTTTGCTATGGAAAACCCTTAATACTATTTGGTATTAGTGCTTAAGAACTCGAAACCGAAGAGTAGTGAGAAAAACGCTTGCTCCTCAAAAAAACTAACCAGGCATGACAATGCCATGAAGCTTGTTATTTTTACCGAAACCATCATACTTTATAGACCACAACCGCATAATTAAATAATCTGACCGATACAAAATCATCAGAGGCGGAAATCCATCCGGTTATGGGTGGATTTAAAATATCCAGCCAAATAATACTTTACTGCTTTTATTTAAACCGGCAGGAAAGCAAGGTTATGTCATCCTCGAAGGAATTACTGCCTTGGTTGTGGTTTTTAATTTCCTCCAATAATTCCTCGTGCAGTTTGGGCAGGCTCAGGTAACGGGAATTCTTTAAAAAGTTAACCGTGTTATCCAGGCCAAATTCATCTTCCTGCTGGTTAAAAACTTCTGTCAATCCATCGGTGTAACAAAGCAGCAAGGATTTATGCGGTACTTTAAAGCGGGTAACCGAAATAAACGGCAGTTCTTCAAAAATACCCAGCATGGTAGACCCTTCCGTTAATAATTGGCAAGAATTATCTTCGTAGAGCATTACCGGCGCATTATGGCCGGCATTGATGTATTGCAGTTCCCGCGTTTTGTGGTTGTAAATACCCAGAAAAGAAGTTATGAATTTTTCGGCAATCGCGTTGTTGTAAATCAGGTGATTAAGCTCCGTTACTACTTTTACTAAATCGTCGGTCTGCCGTAAAATAGTACGCAAGCCCGCCTGAAAATTAGACATCAGCAAAGAGGCCGGCACACCTTTACCGGAAACATCGGCTATGCAAAACAGGAACTGATCCTGGTCCATAATCACGCAATCGTAATAATCGCCGCCGATAGACGAGTGGGGGATGTAGCTGGCGTGCACCACTATCTGCTCGTTGTTGGGCAGGTTCCGGGGGAAAAGCATGGTTTGCACCTCGCGGGCAATTTTAATCTCATTGCGAATCGCTTCTTCCGCCAGCCGTTGCCGGGCCAGTTTGCGGTTCTGCATGGCTACAATAATAATATTGCTGATGGTTTGCACAAATGACAACGCCGCAATATCAGAGTAGTAAGCCAAAGAGTTGCCAATGAGCACAAAAGCCAGTATTTTATTATTCTGGAAAACCGGAATAACTGTTTCAAACTCCTGCCATTTTTTGTCCAGGTTTAAGTCCGAAATAAAGGTGGTTTCGGAAAGAGAAGTAATGGACTCTGGTAATTCGTCGAGCTTTTTAAAATTATAACTGGTTCCGAAACAAACTTTGCATTCCCAGTCATCGTCCACCACAAACAAGGTTAACCGGTTGATGTGTAACTGGGCCAGCAGGGTAAAGTGGAATATTTTATAAAGAGAATATTCCGGCAGATTATTATTAATAGCCTGGGTAATCTCGAGCAGAGCGGCAAGCTCCAGCTTTTTTAGATTGAGTTCCTTTTTTACATCCGCAGCATCAGCCACGGGTATCGGCAAGGATGATTTTAGGGTCATAAGCATCGCGAAGCCCGTTTCCGAGCAGGTTAAAACTCAACACCAGCAAACTGATGAGTATACTGGGTAACATTACCAGGTAAATACCGGCTTTGGTTCCTATCAACTGAAAACCTTCACTAACCATCATTCCCCAGGAAGGAGCTGGTGGTTGCACTCCCAATCCCAGAAAACTAAGACCTGCTTCCATTAAAATAGCTGAAGCAAAATTAGCCGTGGCAATAACAATTAAAGGCCCGGTCATATTGGGCAATAAGTGGTACATAATGATGCGGTACCGGGGCAAGCCCAATACGTTTACAGCTTCAATATACGTTTTTTCTTTTAAACTTAAAAATTGTCCCCGCACTACCCGGGCCACATCTACCCACATGGTAAGTCCCACCGCCACAAATGAAACCCAGATACCTTTACTGTTCAGGGCCAGCGAAATGGATATAACCAACATGATGCTGGGCACCGACCACACTACGGTCATCAGGAACTGCATCAGCTTATCAATCCAACCACCAAAATACCCGGCTACCGCACCAATTACAATACCCACAAATACGGAAATTAACACAGCCACCAGCCCAATACCGAGAGAAATACGGGTGCCCAGCAATAAGCGGCTAAGTACATCGCGCCCCGCATTGTCGGTTCCCAACCAGAAACGCTTGGTATAAACTACGTGCTCCGGCAATTGTTTAATATTTTCGGTGTGAGCAGATAGTTCTGTCAGAGTAAATTTCAGGTCTTCCTGCGGTAGGGCTTTGTTTTGTTCGTAAGGTCGGGCGCTTAGGGTCTCGCCCTGAATAACATAGCCCCGGATGGGATATTCGGTGTAATTTTTTTCCTCTCCGAATAATAATTTGTGAAAGATATTCGCATTTGGAATAAAGTAAGTGGCGGGCACTCTTAAAACCGTAACCGAAAAGCCTGGCGCTTTCTTTTGCAATTGTACATAACTGTTATTCGCGTAAGGGGTGGAATCGGGTAGAAACAAGTAACCCAGTATGGCTACCACTGCTGTCAGTCCAATGAAGGCCAGCCCCAGCATGGCTGGTTTGTTGCGCCAAAGCCGTTGCCGGATATAATAGGCCGGCGGCCGCGAAGCAGGCCCGGCGGTGCGCGTTAAAGCCATTTAGCGTGAATTATGCCGGATTAAACCAGCTTTGGTAGCCAGGAAAAAGTAAGACGGAAAATTTAACCTAAACCCTTCTTCATCGAAAGCAATTTCGGTATCGGGATCCGGGTAAAATGTTTTGACCAACCCTTGCTGGATCAGGCCGGCCAGGTGCGGATGCAATTCCGCTTCCGGCAGGTTCAAGGCCTGGGCTAGGTCAGGATATGCGGTTACAAAATACAATTCGTCTATAATGTCGTACTCAATATCGTTCATGCAGGTAATATTCAATAAAGCTGTTATAAAACGTTGTTAATCTTAATGTTTTATTTTTCGGCCTTTCCAGTTATACGAACCCCGCAATGCTACCAGCGCCGTGGCCACCACATAGGGTATGTAAATAAACTGTAAAGGTATAATTAAATAGGAATATTTTAATTTATTAAAAAAAACCAGGATGGCACGAATGAAAAAATAGTCGATCAATATTTTAACGCCTAGCGCAACCATTAGCCAAAGAATCGAAAATATATTTAGTAGCGCCAAACCCGCTCCCAGAAATAACAAAAAGTTAAACCCGAAAACCAATATTGCAAGCAATTTTACTTCCGGGCCCTGGTAGGCCGGCCATTTGCTTGCCCATCGTACCCGCTGCGAAAAAAATCCGGCTAAAGAAGTTTTGGCCCCGGTAAATACAGTAGCCTGCGGCGCTTTTACAAAATGTAACGACCCAGGGTACAACTGGTGTACTTTATGCATGATAAATTCGTCGTCGCCGGAAGGCAGATGATCGTTTCCGGCAAAACCATTAATCTCAGCGAAAATCGATTTGGGATAAGCGAGGTTGGCGCCATTACACATATTTGGTTTACCCAAGGCCAGTGAGCTACCGCCGGTGCCAATCAGGCTGGCAAATTCTACCAGTTGTATTTTTTCGAATAAAGTAGGAGTGGGGTCATACATCACTGGGCCACTAATAAATTTAGCTCCACGGGAAGTATACAGGAAGGCCAGGTAGGTTAACCAGTCGGGTTGCACACAACAATCGCCGTCGGTAAAAGCCAATAATTCGCCGGCTGCTGCGGCTACTCCAGTGGCGACCGCGGCTTTTTTGCCAGTTTGGTGGTCCAGGCTATGGCAATGGAGAGAATAAGGTACCCGGTTGCTATAACTTTGCACTACCGCCAGCGAATTATCTTCGGAATGATCATCAATTATTAATACCTCAATTAAGTGTGCCGGATAGGTCTGATCGGCTAAATTTTGGAGTAAGCGGGCAATATGCTGGGCTTCGTTGCGAATGGGAATGATTACCGTAATTTTAACCTGGGGTCGAAAATCCGGTGGCACGATTACGGTTGCCATTTGCTCCCAGGCCCAGAGCCGCCGCAGCATGGCCCGGGCATAAAAAAATAAAAAACCAAAAAGCAGTAGCTGCATACATCTTAACCGGGCTTCGCCTCGATCCAGGTAAATTTAGGTTTTATCTGCAGGATTAAAAATAAACAAAGCTACCTCGCACGCCTGTTTAAGTTTTCCGGAGGCTGCAATTCACTAACAATTTAAATAAGTTTACGAATTCTGGCCTCAGTTTTATGATTTTTACTTTTAAATTTTTACATTATGTCCTGAAAGCACCTAAGGGTTGCTGGTACACCTTATGTTCATTAAAATAACCAACAGCATGTCTGACAAAAACAAAAAGTCTGAAAACGAAGAGAAAAAATCTTTAAAAAGAAGGGACTTTATTAAAGGGGCCGCCTTGACGGCTGCTTCGTTCTATATTTTTCCGCGTCATGTATTAGGAGGGCCTGGCTTTTTGGCACCCAGCGATAAGTTTAATGTGGCTGGCATTGGCGTAGGCGGAATGGGCAGAGCCAACCTGCTTAACTTGTCGAGCCAGAATATTGTGGCCTTGTGCGATGTAGATAAAGATTTCTCGAATAAAGCCTTTAAAAAACTGGATGATGACATGAGCAAGGCGCAGGCACGTCTTGCCAGTGCCAAAACCGAACAGGAGCGCAAAAGTATTACCGAACAGGTTACTAATTTCCGGCAACTAAAAGATCAGTATCCGAAGGCCAAACAATTTCAGGATTACCGCGAGATGTTTGACAAAATGAAAAAAGACATTGATGGAGTTGTAATTGCCACTCCCGACCATACCCACGCCGTTATTGCCATGGAGGCCATCCGGCGTAAAAAACACCTCTACGTACAAAAACCACTTACTTATACCGTACAAGAGGCCCGCACTTTAACCGAGGCGGCCCGGAAAGCTAAAATAATTACCCAAATGGGTAATCAGGGTCACTCCAGCGAAGGTGCCCGCTTGATAAACGAATGGATATGGGACGGCGCTATAGGCGATGTGCGAACCGTATATGCCTGGACTAACCGGCCCATCTGGCCCCAGGGCCAACCCCGGCCAACTGGTTCGGTGGCGGTACCAGCTACCTTAAATTGGGAATTATTTGTAGGGCCGGCTCCTATGCGGCCATACCATCCCGATTATCACCCTTTTGCCTGGCGTGGCTGGACTGACTATGGCGTAGGCGCCTTGGGCGACATGGGTGCGCACTTATTGGATCATCCGAACTGGGCCTTGAAACTGGGACCACCGGTAAGCGTGGAAGCTTCCAGCACTCCCTGGGGCGGCACTAAAGAAGACCCAAGGGTAAGTTACCCGCTGGCTACCCAGATTACCTACCAGTTTGCCGCCCGGGGAAATATGCCACCGGTCACGTTGGTTTGGTCGGATGGCGGCATCATGCCGCCACGTCCGGAAGAGATGGATGTAACGGAGGCAATGAACACGGGTGGTGGTGTTCTGATGATCGGCGACAAAGGCAAACTGATGCACGAAACTTACGGGTCAAATCCGCGGTTATTACCAAAAAGCCGGATGGATAGCTATAAGCAACCCGCCAAAACCATTCCCCGGATAGATGTGAGTCACGAAATGGATTGGGTACGCTGCTGTAAGGACGGCAAAAAGCAACCTTCTTCCAGCTTCGACTACGCCGGCCCACTAACCGAAACCATGTTACTGGGTATGATTGCGCCGCGGTTCCCCGGTAAAAAATTATTGTGGGATTCGGCAAATCTTAAATTT
>JAQBNV010000322.1 GCA_028288395.1 Adhaeribacter sp.
ATGCTTTAAAACACCAGTTGCGCCGTACCGATCCGGCCCTGGACCTGGAGCGGCTACTGCCTCCGGAACTTGTCCGGAACGTAAAACAGGTAAAGTTTAAGCCCATCCGGCTCCTGACCGAAATGGGAATATGGGTGCAGCAACTTAAAACCCAGGGCCATCTCGATGCCATTACCCAGGCCGCTTTCGACCATAACCTGAACCGATTATCGGGTATTGTAGGGGGCTGCGAACGGATTGCCAGCACCCCCATTCCCTACACCTACAATGTGTTGCTGCACCGGACGGTATATATTTATTGCTTTCTGCTGCCCTTTGGCCTGGTAGATAGTATTGGCTGGATGACGCCTCTAATTGTGGTTTTTGTGGGTTATACCTTTATTGCCCTGGATGCCATCGTAACCGAAATTGAAGAACCTTTCGGCGAAGAACCTAATGATTTGGCCCTGAATACCATTAGCCAGACTATTGAAACATCGCTGCTGGAAATGATTGGCCAGGAGGCCCCGGCCTTCCCAAAAAGCAGGAAGCCTTTTTTAGCCGATTAAGGCCGGATCAGCAAACGTAACAGAATTAAACATTGCCGCCGCTAACCCAAATCAGCTGAGTAGCCAGGCTTCGGCTTCCTCGTCGGTTGTAAAAGTTTCGATCTGAAAGTGTTTTTGCGCGAGCTGGTAAAAATGCTGGAAGGATCGCTGACCGTAAATGCCGGGAGGCAGCACCTGGGCAAAATGCAAAACCCCCAATAAGCTGGCATGCGGTGCCCATTTGCTGCCCAAATATAAAGCACCGTCCTCCCAGGGGCCAATTAATTCTTTCTGGCTGTTTAAAATCTTCGGGCAGGACTCCTGGCGCAACATGTTCAACAATTGGGTCGCGCCCATCATAATGGTTTCGACAGACTGAATACCGATCCAGTTTACGTGAATATAGGAGTTGCCGGGTTGGCGGGCTGCCTCAAAAAATACGTCACCGTTAGCCTTTTTTAATTCCTTGATATCCATTTAAAACAAAATATCCGGGGCCTGTTTGGGAGAACTGGCTCCGGGCCGGGTATTATTACTTAAACGGCTGCCATCTCGGGCTTCAGAAAATCCTGCATGGCGGCAATGGTTTCGGCGGGGGCGCTTAAATTGGGGCAATGGCCGGTGGCTTCCAAAACTATCAGGCTACTGTTTGGCAGGTTCTGGTGCATATACTGCCCCACTTCCTGCGGCGCAATTACATCATCCTGACACTGCAGAATCAGGGAAGGCGTACGGAGCTTTTTCAGGTCACCGCGGTTATCCGACAGAAAAGTAAGGTAAGCAAAATTGCGGGCAATTTCTTCGTTGCTTTGGCAGAAGCTATTAATCAGTTCTTCGGCTAGTTCGGGTTTTTGGGCATTGCCCATAATTACGGGCGCCATGGCCCGCGACCAGGCTAAATAATTGCTGTCCAAAGATTCCAGTAGGCCGTTTATATCTTCCCGGGCAAAGCCGCCGGTATAGTCGCGATCGTTTATATAACGCGGCGAAGGACTAATCAGGACGAGTTTCTTAAATAATTGGGGGGCCTGGATGGCGGCCAGCACCACAATCATAGCGCTAACCGAATGACCCACCACAATAACATCTTTTAGGTTTAAAGCCCGGCAAATTTCCAGTATGTCATTGGCGTAGGCGTGTAACGAGCCGTATTTTTTTGGTGTATATTCCGACACATCAGACTGACCAAAACCCACGTGGTCGAAAAGAATAATTTTGTAATCGTCGTGGAAAGCAGGCGTTATATAGCGCCACATGTTTTGGTCACAACCGTAGCCGTGGGCAAAGAGCAGGGGCGTTTCGCCGTGGCCGGTTATGGTTACATTATTTCTCTTAAGTACATCCATTAAATATTCTTTTAAGCTTTTTTAAAAAAGTTAAAAGCCAGTTAGGTATATGGTATTATTTAAAAAAGGTTTTCTCAAATGATAAGAGATAGCAATTAATCAATACCGGATGTTAATCTACCTTAAAATATCAAAGTTAAACTTTTGGATTTTATTTGGCCTGTTCTCAAGGCAAAGGTCATTTATCAGGCCCAGCGAAGAAGATAAGAAATACATTTTCCACCAGGCCTAAAACTAAATATTCCCAGTTATTACACCAAAGCCTAAAGGCCAGCAAAAAAATCTGTTTTAAAGTCGTTTACGGGCCAGCGTCCCCGGAGATAATATCGCCTGCTGCTGTTTTATCTAAGTGTTTCTATTTTTCTCTAAATCCGGCAGAAACCCGGTAAGCAAGCCAATAAGAGGCAGGAAGGAGCAGAGTTGAAACACGTAGTCGATGCTGGTCTGGTCGGCTACTTCGCCGAGCACCGCGGAGCCAATACCGGCCATGCCAAAAGCAAACCCGAAAAACAACCCGGCAATTAGACCTACCTTCCCGGGCACCAGTTCCTGGGCATATACCAGGATAGCCGAAAATGCCGAAGAAAGAATTATCCCGATTATCACAATTAAAACGCCGGTCCAGAATAAATCGGCGTAGGGCAGCAACAGGGTAAAAGGCGCAACGCCCAGAATAGAACCCCAGATAACGTACTTGCGCCCGAAACGGTCGCCCACCGGCCCCCCAATAAAGGTGCCGGCTGCAACCGAAAACAAAAATACGAACAGGTACAGCTGCGAACTTTGGACCGATACTCCAAATTTATGAATCATGTAAAAAGTAAAATAACTGGTCATGCTGGCCAGGTAAATGTGTTTGGAGAAAATGAGAATCAATAAAATACCCAACGAAATAAATATTTTATTTCGGGATAGCCCCGAGGGTATTTCGGGGAGGGCAGCTACGGTTTTCTGGCGGATTTTCGTTAGGTGATTCTTCTGCCAACGGCCTACCCACCACAATATTCCGATGGCCAGCAGTGCCACCAGCGAGAACCAGCCAATAGAGCCCTGGCCAAAGGGTACAATAATCAGGGCTGCCAGAATAGGCCCCAGCGAACTACCGGCATTGCCGCCTAACTGAAACAATGATTGGGCCATACCCCGCCGCCCGCCGGAAGCGAGGTGCGCCATGCGCGAAGCCTCCGGGTGAAAAACCGCCGAACCTACCCCCACCAGGCCGACCGAAAACAACAGAAAGTGGAAACTGCTGGCCCGGGAAAGCAGCAACAGGCCCAGCAGGGTAAAGCTCATCCCGATAGCGAGGGCGTACGGCTGCGGCTTTTTATCGGTATATAGCCCCACAAAAGGTTGCAGGATAGAAGCCGAAAGCTGAAACGTTAAGGTGATCAGGCCAATCTGGGCAAAATCTAACCGGAAGGAATTTTTAACCAGGGGATAAATAGATGGTATCAGCGATTGCATTGTATCGTTGAGCAGGTGCGAAAAGCTGAGGGCAAACAGCACCGGAAAAACGGCCTGCTGGGCTACCTGCTGCGGGATGGTTGGCTCCTGCGAAAGCGTATTATTCATGAGATATGGTATTTTTTGGCCGACTGTTTAAATTAAACATAAACGCAGGCCGGGTTGCAAAGTTAAAGCCAATTAGGGTGGCTTCCAAATAGGCGTGGACCCAGCGCCATGGGCAAGGTTTTACTTCTGCCATTTGCTGTTTGCGCGCGTACGGGCCACCGCAAAAGCATTTAGCGCTTCAGCGGGTGCTAAAGTTCCTGTAATCGGTCGTGCGGCAATATTCGGATGTTTTCGCGATTACTTTCCTTCTCAACAGGGGGAGAACTGCTTTTTCGTTAGAATGGAGAGGACGGTAATATCTTTCTAAAAGATATTTTGTGTAACATCGGTTAATATTTAATATTTTAGTTTCCAGGAGGTAATATTTCAGGAGACTTACCCTGCGGCCTTTTTTTCGCTATTGAAAAGAACTGGTAAGGCTCCTAAATGTGCCTATACGAAACATATCCATCATGCTTCAGAAACTTGTTTTATTCCTTTTCGCTGCTTTTATAGTGGCTTGTAATGCTCCGCAAAAAACAGCCGGACCTGGCCCCACCGAAATTGCCACCTGGCAGGACGGCAAGCGGGCCGCCGTTTCGCTAACTTACGACGACGGCTCTACGAACCAGTTTACGCAGGCCCTGCCCATTATGAACCGGCTGGGATTACCAGCTACCTTTTTTATTATTACGGGGCAAATACCGGGTTCGCAGTACCAGGGCCGGTTTATTGGCCGGCCGGTAAAAGAAATAATCCGGGAAAC
>JAQBNV010000372.1 GCA_028288395.1 Adhaeribacter sp.
CGGGAGACTGCCCTAAAGAAGCCGCCGGTTGCACTGCGGGTTTAAAAGCTTTTTCCTTCGTAGCCGCGGCCGAAAGTCGGTTCAGCCGCATTTGAATTCTTTCCGACGACTCTACCCCTACTATTCCTTCACTTTGCAGCTTCTGTTTATTTTCTTCCCTAACTTTTTGCCGCATCTGCCACCGGGCCGCCGCCTGGTCGGCTACTGTTTTATCAAAGTCCATCATCGGATATATATTTAAGAATGATTGCCCGCCAGTTGCCCTGCCTGCTTGGCAGCAAAAGAAAGAAGGAGCTAAAAACTAAATATTGCCTTAATACGGGGCATTGACAATACTCATTTTTAAGTATTTTTTAATAAAAAAGAATTCAGCAACCTGGCATAACGGCCTTTTGCCCCCGCTGCGGAATATTTTTGGCTAGTAGTTGCTTTACTTTCAGAATACTTTGCAAAAAATAAACAACGCTGATGCCAGCGTTAGCTATTTAAGGTTGAATTTTCCGTAAAACTGACCATCCGCTTTTTGCTTTTTTCTTTTATGGTAATCAAAAAAGCTTTCTCTTTAATTTTAAATAGCCAAACCCGGATTTAGAAGAATTTATTAGCTAATGCTGTCATAATTTATTTTTCAAAAGATGCAGGACGAAGATGCAGGACGAGAATTATAATGTCGACTGATGGAGCCTTGAATTTGTAATCCGTACCGTTCTAATATTTTTGGGAGCAACACTAAGCGTAAATAACGAAACCTGCCGGAGGAACTTTCAGAAAAATTGACTTTCCATTTTTATCTTCAATGCTGGTGCGCTTACCTATAGCCGAAGCATCCGTGGAATAAATACAGGTTAAGAAATTACCGGTTGGGGAAAGGTTTGCATCGATGGTAACCCAAGCCGAACGAGGTTGATTATAATCAGTATTAATGGCCAGCACCACTTCTTCTTTGTTAAATATCCGGGACCAGGGAACAATGGAGCGAATCTCCTGACCCATCATTTCCGGCAAGCCGAAATCAAAGCCATTGCCGGATATTTCCCGCAGATACTGCCTTCCGCGCAGCAGGGCCATTTTACTTTTCCGGATAACTAATATTTTAGCTAATTCCTGGTAAACGCGGCTGCTTTCATTAAAAAAATGATGGCCTTCTGTTTCCAAAGCGCCGAATCGTCCGCCAAACATACACTCCCGCAGGAAAAGGTCATTGCCTTCTCTGTCGGCAATGGCTTTACCATTAAAAGACTGTTCGGAACCGTAATAAATACAAGGGATACCCAGCGTAGTAGCGTTCAGGGCCAAGGCATTCAGAATTACCAGCCAACCCTGTTCATGTGCACAAAACCGGGCTTTCCAATTGCCTTTTCGTACCTGGTCATGATCATCGAACATGGTTACTACTTTATTACGAAACCAAACATGCGAGTCTTTATTTAAATGCACCGAGTTCCGGAATAAATTAAAGTAATCGGCCGGGTTCCGGTAGCCTTTTACCAGGTACTCCATTTTATCCGGAATATCGTCCAGGCCTAAAGCGGCATTCATGCCAACAATTTCCAGCTTCTCGTACGCGAACTTTCGTCCGCCGGTAATTTCCCCAATCAGGTAAAAATTTTCTTTCCCGATGCACTGGGTAAACTCATGAATGGCCGAAGCAAAGTAACGGGCGGCACCCGCATCCATGTGCTTTACAGTATCTACCCGGAAACCATCTATATCCGCAAAAGCGATCCAATATTTATAACACTCAATTAAAGTTAACAAGGCCGGAGAAGGTTGATAATGATCGGCAGGGCCTTCGCCCAGTTTTATTTCCTTCAGGTTGCTAAAATCTCCTTCCAGAAACTCCGGCTCGTAATCCCAGTTCTTAATCTCGCCTTTGCCAGTAAAAGTACCTGCCGACTGCAGTTCTTGCGGCCAGACAGCGCCATCAGGCCAAGCCGTATTATCTACGGGGCCAAAGGGAAGGGTAGGCTTACCCTGGCGGTCATTAAAACCAGCTATGGCGTAAGGTTTACCATCCCAGCGGGCCTCCATAAAGGTTTTGCCGTTTCGTTCGATTGGATACCGATCCGGATCATAGGCAAAAATATTGCCGGCGTGGTTCAGAATAATATCCAGGATAATGTAGAGCCCATGGGCATGAGCAGTAGCTACCAGATCTTTTAAATCCTGCGGTGTTCCAAAATGCGGGTCAATGTCCAGAAAGTTTTGGGTGCCATACCCGTGGTACGTTTCCTGAAAAGAAACCTGCTTTAAAACAGGACTAATCCACACGGCCGTAATACCAAGTCTTTTTAAATAGCCAATCTTACTGGTAAGCCCTTTGAGCGTCCCCCCGCACCATCCTTGCCCCTGGGCCTCCCATTTGTTTCGGTCCAGGGTATGGGCTTGCCCTTCCTCAAAAGGGGGAGTAGTGCCGTTCGTTACCAAGGCACCATCATTGTCCCGGTATAAATTTTCTTTCCCATCTGAAAAACGGTCGAGCATGAGAAAGTAAAGGACCTGGTCTTCCCAGGCAAAAGGGGAAGGATAAAAAGGGCGGTCGGTTAACGCTTTCAGGTCGATTTGGGTGATGCTCTTAAGAGTCATTATTTTTTCGGGGTATAATAATATAATAATTAGTAAGTCAGGATCCCGCTTTCGTAAAAGTTAAAGCACGCAGGTAGCCAATATTAAAGGAGCGCGGCACCAAAATACCTTTCTCTAAAAAAGCACAAACTAGTCTTTTTAGTTGCGCTCGGCAATACTTATTTTTAAGTATTTTACCGCTCAGAAAATAACCGCTCCCTTGCTACCCGGCGCATTGGCCAATGAAGCCCTATAAATAAATCCGGTTTAGACAACCCACCGGCCAGCTTATTTCGGTACGGATTACCGGCATACATTAAAATATTATCGCATATCATAAAAAAGCAGGGCAAGTAAATACCAGTACTCCCGTCAAAAATATACTGAAAAATGAGTATTGTATACTAATCAGACTGCCTTTAACTTACATAGAATAAAGATATCTTCTATGAAAGAAAAACACATTATTCTGCGTCTGGCCCGATCTGCTACCCGCGACCTCTTCCTGGGTGGCGCCATTGCCAAACCAACCGACACCGAATCGCTGGCGGCTGGCCTTTCCGTCGAGATTGAGGAAATAGACAGAAACCAAATTACTACTTTATCCCGCCATTCCGATGTGGTGGCGATCGCCCCCTCCATTCCCATGAAATTAATCCAGCCAGTATCGGTAGCGAATTTTGCCGTGCCGGCTGCTTCGGAAGTGGCCTGGGGAGTGAAGGCAGTTGGTGCCGATACTTCTCCGTTTTCGGGGAGCGGCATTGTAGTGGCCGTACTCGATACCGGCATCGACGCCGCGCACCCGGCATTTGCCGGAATGAGCATTATCCAGAACGATTTTACGGGGGAAGGCAGCGCGGACCAGCACGGACATGGCACCCACTGCGCGGGCACTATATTTGGCAGAACTACGGGCAATATGCGCATTGGCGTGGCACCCGGTATTGAGAAAGCTTTGATTGGCAAGGTACTGGGTGAAAAAGGTGGTTCCAGCGAACAGATTATCAGCGCTATGCAATGGGCCGTGGATAACGGTGCCAACGTTATTTCTATGTCTTTGGGCATGGATTTTCCGGGTCTGGTAAAGCGATTAATAGATGATGGGTTTCCGCCGGAACTGGCGACCTCGCGGGCTTTGGAAGGTTACCGGACCAACGTTCAGCTTTTCGATCGGTTGGTCGCTTACATTCAGGCCAAAGCCAGTTTCTCCCAACCTACCGTTATTGTGGCCGCCGCAGGTAACGAAAGCAATAGAGATACGAATCCGGATTTTGAAATTGCCGTCAGTCCGCCGGCAGTGGCCGAAGGAATTATTTCCGTAGCGGCGCTGGGCGAGAGTACCAAAGGTTTTACGGTAGCGCCCTTTTCGAATACCGGGGCCACTGTTTCGG
>JAQBNV010000375.1 GCA_028288395.1 Adhaeribacter sp.
ACTTCAATTGACTCAATATCGTTGGGGTTTAAAGAGGCTAGTGCATTGGCAGACTGACGGTTGCCGCCGGTGCCGAAGGCAGCGTTGTCTGGATAGATAGGAAATCCATCAATTACATATAATGGCTCACTACCACTGTTGATGGAGTTGGAGCCGCGTACCCGGACCGATAAGCCCCCACCTGGAGCGGCCGACGCCTGGCTGACCTGCACTCCGGCCGCCCTGCCTTGTAGCGCCTGATCTACTGACACCACAGGAAACTCCCGCACAGCCGATCCTTTAATGCTGCTTACCGAACCCGTTAAATCGCTTTTGCGCACGGTACCATAGCCTACGACTACAACTTCTTCTAAGGCTTTGCTGTCTAAAATCAACGATACATTAACAGTAGAGCGGTTTCCCACCGCTACTTCTTGTGTATTATACCCAATAAAGCTTATTACGAGGGTAGCATTATCCGGAACATTAAGTTCATACCGGCCACTGGCATCCGTCGCCGTACCAACAGTGGTACCTTTCACCAAAACGGTTACCCCCGGCAGGGCCTCTCCTTTTTCAGAGGTAATTTGTCCTCTGACTTGGCCATTAACTTGACTTCTGTCAGAGTGGACACTCATCATTTTGCCCGCCCCTTGGGAGCGCGCGTAGCCAGTCCCCGTCACCAGGAAGGCCAGGCAAAGAAAAGGAATACTTTTCCTGTGTAAAAATTGGGTCATAAAACTTTAGTTGTTTAGGTTGATTATTTCTTAATTAAATGTGGTGTGCTTACATGTTTGGCATTGCTATTGGATTGGTCTCAGGAGTCTTCAATAAAAATAAAGATACCTGCTTACCCAGGGGTAAACAATAGATAGAATTCTTGTAAACCTGGATTATCTTACTGTTTATTAACAATTAGGCATTAATAATCTAGGCTTGTGGTGAGGATAACCGGTAGCAACTTTATATTATTATAAAATAATATAATAAAGTTATATTTTGACTGAATAGCCGGTAATTGAGGAAGATTTAGGGATAAATATTGTTATTTATACAACAATCATAAATAAACCAATATAATAATTGGCAAATCAAAGTAGTTATTGCTAGTAAATTTTAAAAAGTACAACCTATTAATAGGATGCATTGGCTACCAATTTAAACTTTTGGCTTATAAGAAAGTTCCCAAGGAATATGTATCAATCTCCTCTAAGCATACATGATACATTTCTAAATTCAAGGCATTCATTTAGAAGTTTAGAAGGTTATTTGAAACAAATCCTAGATCGGCAACTTAAAGCTAATGGTAAGAAGGGCAGTTCACTACACTTGTAAAACATCAGAGAGCAGAAATGAATAACATGGCTTGCAGATGTTCCCTTTTGATTATAAATTCCCTTTAATTTGATTTAAACTGTTTTTCTCTGGTTAAAATAACTTTATTAGGCTTTTTCCAAGTTTACTTTTAATCCTACGCACCGGCATAGAATATAATCTTCGACTGCCCAAATAATAAGATTATCTATCTTTACCACATTTCTATCTATTGTTTGTCCCCATCTGAAGAAGTATTATTGTATAATAATAAATGGGTATGTTGCATCTATAAGATCCATCGGCTTTTGAAGAACTTAATTGGGTGGATATTTTCTTCACATTCGTTCTGGCTCAAGGGTGCAGCACAACCATTAAGTAATCTCTAATTTTGAATATAATGCTCGGTAAATATTTTTATACATCTTTATCGGTCCTCTTGATGGTGATCCTGGTCTATTTTAGCTGTACCAGGCAACCCTCAGCCTCGGTGGATTTTAATGCTGATATCCGGCCAATTCTAAATACCAAATGTATCTCGTGCCATGGTGGTGTAAAAGAAAGTTCTGGCTTCAGTCTGTTTTCCCGGGAGGATGCCTTACGCAAATCAGATTCCGGCAAGCCCGCTATTATTCCGGGCGATCCCGACAACAGTGAATTAATGCGGCGCCTTAACTCCCATGATCCCGAAGAACGCATGCCCTATCACGGGCAACCCTTACCTCCAGAGGAAATTGCCAAGCTTAAAGAATGGATAAAACAAGGGGCTCATTGGTCCAAACACTGGGCTTATATAGCACCACAGCAGCCTCAGGTACCAGCCGATGCATCGGACAAGGCTGTTAATCCGGTAGATAACTTTATTTGGGCCAAACTGCAGCAGCAAGGTCTAACGCCAATGCCAGAAGCCCCAAAAGCTGTTTTACTCCGTCGGTTAAGCCTTGATTTGATTGGGTTGCCTCCCACAGAAAAAGAAGTGCAGCTTTTCACAAGCGATTCCTCTCCCCAGGCTTATGAGAAACAAGTAGACCGTTTGCTGTCGTCTCCGCAATTTGGTGAACGGTGGGCGGCGATGTGGTTGGATCTGGCCCGCTATTCCGACACGAAAGGTTATGAAAAGGACCAGTTTCGAAATGTTTGGCGCTATCGCGATTATGTAATTAAATCTTTTAACCAAGATAAACCATTTAACCAATTTACCATTGAACAACTGGCTGGTGATTTGTTGCCCCAGCCAAGTGAAGAACAACTTATTGCCACCGCTTACCACCGCAATACTGCTAATAATGATGAGGGTGGCACCGACGATGAAGAATTCCGTACCGCAGCGCTGCTAGACCGGGTAAGCAATACCTGGGAAGTATGGCAAGGCACCACTATGGGTTGCGTACAATGCCACAGCCACCCCTACGACCCCATTAAACATGAGGAATTCTATCAGTCAATGGCATTTTTTGACAATACCCGCGATGAGGATGTACCTAATGAGTCACCCACATTGGTGCATTTTAAACCGGATGACGAACTTAAAATAGCTCAGCTTAAAAACTGGGTGAAGAAAGAACTGCCATCCGTGCAGTTAAAAAATGACCTAGACCGAATTGAAAGCCTGGTGCGAATTGGTGAGCCGAAGATACACCCCCATGCTTTTGACCAGTTAACAAATGCCGCTTTAGCTGACGGAAAATATTTAGGCGGCGGCCATAATGGTTTTGCCCGCCTGAAAGGAATAAATTTAACTGGCCAGACAACCTTAATTCTAAATATATCGAACCGGAATGGGGGTACCCTCCAAATTCGAAAAGACAATTTAGATGGAGAACTGCTGGGTGAATATAAGCAGGCGAAATCAGAGAAGCCGCAACCCCCGCAACGGGAAATCATTTCTATTAAACCAACATCAGGTAAGCACGATTTATATTTTGTATTTCAGAACGCAAGTCTGAAAAACCCCCAGGATTATGTTTTTCAGCTAGAATGGATTTTGTTTACTGACTTACTTCAGGGCATTGACAAGGCGAGCTATGCCAAAGCTAAAGTAACGCTTCAGCAGCTTTTGAATGTCAATGCTGAAAAAACGCCCATTATGCAGGAGAACCCAGCGGATTTCAGGCGCCGTACCCATATGTTTGACCGGGGCAACTGGTTAACCAAGGGCAAAGAGGTACAACCGGGAACGCCGAAAATATTGCCATCCTTTACTTCTTACCCTAAAAATCGTTTGGGCCTGGCGCAATGGTTGGTTAGCCCGGAAAACCCACTAACTGCCCGTGTAACGGTAAACCGTTTTTGGGAGCAGCTTTTTGGATACGGTCTGGTGGAGAGTATGGAAGATTTCGGCTCTCAAGGGACCCAGCCTTCCCATCCGGAACTGCTGGACTGGCTGGCGATGAACTTTCAGCACCAACAAGGCTGGCAAGTAAAAAAGTTACTTAAGCTGCTGGTGTTATCCCATACCTATCGCCAATCGTCTATCACTACTCCGGAACTGATCGAAAAGGACCCGGCCAACCGGTTGCTGGCCCGGGGACCTCGTTTCCGTCTCACGGCGGAGCAAGTTCGGGACCAGGCGTTATCCGTAGGCGGCTTGCTGAGCAATAAGATGTATGGTGAGAGTGTAATGCCTATGCAACCCGAGGGAGTATGGAAGGTAGTATACAGCAATATGAAATGGGAAAC
>JAQBNV010000420.1 GCA_028288395.1 Adhaeribacter sp.
TTAATCAGGTACTCTTTGAAAGTATCTGGTTCCAGGATTACGGGAGCAATGGGTAACACGGGTTCCAGTTCGTGGGTCATGATACCCGCATAAACTTCCATCCGGCGGGCATCAATCATCGGGCAAAATAAGTATTCATTTGCGCGGGGTGTACCCGATATAGCCGCTGCAGCTATTGCCTCCAAGGTGGATACTTCAATCAAAGGAATATCTAAAGAAAAACAAAAGCCTTTTGCGGTTGCGCTCCCTATCCGCAAACCCGTATAAGAACCCGGCCCTCCCGATATAGCTACCGCTGATAAACCGCTAAATGCAACCTGGCAGTTCTGCAGTAGTTGTTCGGTTAAAACTGTTATGTGCGAAGAATGTGATTTTTCAATCTGTAATTCCATTGCTCCTAATAGTTGCTCATTCTTATAGAGTGCTACCGAGCAAACAGTAGAGGAGGTTTCTAGGGCTAGCAAAAATGCCATTGATATAGATTTGTATTTAGGTTGCCTTAACAACCCGCAAAGATAGGCAGGAAGGCTGTTTAAATAAAACCGGTAACCGTTTTAATAAAAAGGGCCGGAAAATTCCGGCCACTTGAATTTATCTGCTTGCTTTCTTAGTGCCGCCGGGTTTTAGATAAGCATAATATTTATCCGGCGTGTTCAGAATATTTATCGCGGTTAAAATATCTTCGTCATCATCAAAAGTTGATTCGATCATCCCTTTCTGAAAATAATACCGAGAAACTATTTCCTGTTCCAACATTTCCCGGATTTCAGCTTTAAACCGTATCAGGTCGTTCGCTTTATTTGTATAAATGCGCTTCTTCATCACCTCAATGTCATTTTTAATATCGTCGAAATGCTTATCTTCTTTCGATTTTTTAATGAGGTCTTCTACGGCCTGCTCTACGCTGGTAGAATAGGAAATGTCTTTATTCGACAAAAAGCTAATAAATTTCTGGTACTCGGCATCTGATAAGTTAAAATCCTTGGCCTTAACTATTGTGGGGTTTTCAGCTCGGAACTTCGTAGCATAATCGAAGAAAAAGCCTTTGTTCGACAACGTTTTGGATATATCAGAAAATTGTTTCTCTTTCACTTCCACATCGGGGCTGATACCACCGCCATCAAAAACTACCCGCCCAGTAGCTGTTTTAAAAGCAACCCGCAAAGAATCCGATATCTTACCGGCAGTTCCGTCAGCATTGCGGTGCGCATAATCGATAGACTGGATACAGCGGCCACTCGGAATATAATATTTAGCCGTCGTAACTTTTAGCTGCGAATTATAAGACAAGGGTCGCGTTTCCTGCACCAAACCTTTACCATAAGTACGTTCACCTACCAAAACGGCCCGATCATAATCCTGCATCACACCCGAAACAATTTCAGAAGCCGAAGCACTGGTGCTGCTGGTGAGTACGACCAGCGGAATTTCGGTGTCGATCGGCTCGTCGATAGCTTTATACATGCGGTTACGCTCGGCCAGTTTACCTTTGGTACTAACAATATCTTTGCCTTTAGGCACAAATAAATTAGAAATATTTACCGCCTCGTTTAGTAAGCCCCCAGGATTATCGCGCAAATCAAATATTATTTTTTTGGCGCCTAGTTCTTTTAATTTTAAAATAGCCGTACGCACTTCGCGGCCGGCATCAATGGTAAAACCCGCTAACTGGAAATAACCAATTTCGCTTGTAACCATACCGTAATAAGGTACATTATCAATCTGAATCTTATCCCGGACGATATCTACCATTAATGGTTTATCTACCCCGTAACGCTTTACTTCTAATTTGATAGGTGTATTGGCCTGGCCCCGTAGCAGTTTATTTACTTCCATGGCACTCTTTCTTTCGAGACTGATCCCGTCAATTTTCAAGATTTCGTCGCCAGCCAGCAAACCAGCCTTCTGCGCGGGATAGCCTTCGTACGGAAGTTGTACAATGGTTTTGTTTTCCCGCTTGCCTATATTGGCGCCAATGCCGCCGTACTGGCCGGTGGTCATGGTCCGGAAATCTTCGATATCGTCTTCGGCAATATAATTTGTGTAGGGATCCAGCGATTTCAGCATGGCATCAATCCCTGCTTTCATAAGCTTGGATGGAGCTACCTCATCTACATAATAGGTATTAACCTCTTTATAAAGGGTAGCAAAAATATCAAGATTTTTGGCGATCTCGAAAAAACGGCCACTATCGTTTTTGAAAGAAAAAAGGAGCAAAATGGCAAGCATTGCCACGGAGCCTGCGAGGTATTTCTTTATCATAGTAAGGCGAAATAAAAGAAACAGAATCTATTCGATTACAGAACGTTCCAAACCTAAATTTAGTTTTTTTCTGATCAAATTGAAAGGACTTTTTTCTTTGCCTATGTAAATAATACCTAATACCTGGATAGCAAACTGACCATTGGCCTGCAATATATAGCGATTAAGGCGATAAGCCTCGCGCATTTGACGTTTCAGGCGATTGCGATCTACAGCTTTTTTAAAATACTTTTTAGAAACAGATATCAATACCTGGGGCGGGCTTACTTCTGGCTGGGGATGCCTGATAAGTACAAACCGTAGCGGATACATATTAAAAGAAGAACCCTTGGCAAAAAGCTCGGTAATAAGCTTCTTACTGCACAAGCGTTCTTCTTTCGGAAAATTATAGGATGTCGTAATATTTTCAGGTCGATTAGGTGCAGCGCTCATTCCATTAGTTTGCTCTGCTAACAAAAGCAACTTAAAAGATTACGCCTTATGTCTTCTTTCGTCAGAAACACTTAATTTTCTGCGGCCTTTGGCTCTTCTGCTGGCTAATACTCTTCTGCCGTTAGCCGTTTCCATTCTGGAGCGGAAACCATGCTTATTTCTTCTTTTTCTCTGAGACGGTTGGAATGTTCTTTTCATCGTACACCTAATTTTTATTATGGCCTGCAAAATTAAGCATGTTTTACTTAAATTCAAATAAGGTTTCCATAATATTTAAATATTTATTAAAGTAGCCTCGTCTACTAAATCCACTTTCCCGTAATTTTACATTCTACTTCCTCTTGCATCCATGATATTCTACCAAATTTCGAGTGTTAATCCGCTTAGCGCTTATCTGCAGATCAGCATTAACTTTGCCGTTTCCGAACAGGAGTCGCCTTTGTACCTACAGATTGCGACCTGGCGGCCCGGGCGCTATGAACTGCAAAATTTTGCCCAGAAAATTCAGCAATTCCACATCCAGGACCAGGATAATAACCCGGTACTATTTAAAAAAGTAACAAAGGACCGCTGGGAAGTAAAACCGGCCGGCAGCACTACCCTAAAAGTCTCCTTTAATTTTTATGCCCGCCAAATGGATGCTGGCGGTTCCTGGACCGACGAAACCCAGTTATATGTAAATCCGATTAATTGCCTCCCGGCAGTAGTAGGCCGGGAACAGGAAGCAGTAGCGCTAAAGCTAAATATTCCGGAAAGCTGGCAAATTGCCTGCGGCTTACCCCAAAAAGCAAACCACGTCTTAACTGCCGAAAGTTACGATCAGTTGGTAGATTCGCCCCTGATTGCCAGTCCTAACCTGAAATTAGCCAGCTACGAAGTGGCAGACATCCCTTTTTATATCTGGATTCAGGGCGATTGTACCCCGGACTGGGAACGAATAATAAATAACTTTACGGCTTTCACGCAAGAGCAAATTACTTTGTTCGGCGACTTTCCGGTAAAAGACTATCATTTCCTGAACCAGTTGGTACCCTACAAACACTACCATGGCGTAGAACACAGCAACTCTACCGTAATTACCCTGGGGCCGGCCGAATTGCTGATGGGTAAAAGCCTGTATAAAGATTTTGTCGGGGTAAGCTCGCACGAGCTCTTCCATACCTGGAATATTAAAAAAATCCGGCCGGCTGAAATGATGCCTTACGACTATACCCAGGAAAATTATTTCCGGACCGGATTTGTAGCCGAAGGGCTAACCACTTATTACGGCGATTATTTACTCGCCCGCGCCGGCGTTTATTCCGCTGAAGAATATTTTGAAGAACTTAATAGTATTTTGAGCAAGCATTTCACGGACTATGGCCACCAGAATTATTCGGTTGCCGACGCATCTTTTGATTTGTGGCTGGATGGATATAAACCCGGCGTACCCGACCGCAAGGTTTCGATTTACCACAAAGGTGCCTTGGCCGCGATTATTCTGGACCTGGAAATCCGGCGCAGCACGAACAATATTAAAACTTTAGATACCGTTATGCAGCGCTTGTGGGAAGACTTCGGCAAGAAAGGAATTGGCTATTCCGAAGAAGATTACCAACGGCTGGTGCAGGAAACCGGCCTTAACTGGTCGGAGAAATATTTTGCTGATATTATTTACGGCACGGCTCCCATCCCGCCTTATTTAGATAAGGCTTTGGGTTACGTAGGATGTACGCTGGTTAAAGAAGAAAACCCACAGTTATCAGAAGCCCGCTGGGGATTTAAAATAAATTTAACGCCTCAATCTAACCTGGAAGTCAGCGCTATTGCACCTGATTCGCCGGCTCATGCAGGGTTGCGTTTAGATGATGAACTAGTAGCCCTGAATGACCGAAAAATAGAAGGTAATATTGCGGGCCTACTCGAAGGCCAAACCGAAATAAATTTAACTTTATTCCGGAATAAACAGCTCCGGCAGGTGACGTTGCGTAGCAACGGGCAAAGTTATTTCCCGAAATATGCGGCGCGGAAATTATCGGAAGCCAAATTGGTAGACAAAGCCAACTTTTATTTATGGCTGAAACAACGCTTTTAAAATACTTTAAACAAAAAGAGCCGGCATGTAAGTGCCAGCTCTTTTTGTTTAAAGTATTTTAAATAATATTAATTATGGTTTTTATCACTGGGTGGGTTGCTGCGGGCATTATTTCCCTGCAACGATTTACCGCCCGATACAGAACTATGCTGGGAATTTCCCCGTCCGACCTGGTTTCCGCCCTGCGGCAACGCCCGGTTTACATCCTGTACCTTTGTATCATCGGCCTGGGTAGTAGGCCCTTCGGTATGAATCTTAATTTTTCCACTTTCGTCCTTTTCTATCTCGTTGGTGCCGGATGGTGGAATGTGGTGATCTTCTACGCCTCTCTTATTTTTGTTCATAAAATATCCTCCTTTAAAGTTGAAATACTTCCTGCTATACGGCCTCCCAGGCCAGAAAGATTAGAAAAAAGACCAATTTTATCCCGTTACAACCAGATCAATCTATTTTAATCTGATTACGTTATTTTTAATATCGACCGAAACCTTTAGGCTATAAGCCGATATTTTATAAACCTGAATAATATAATGCCAGCAAGCTCCCAAAACAACCAAACCAACGCGCAGCAATTTTTTGTAAATTCCGAAATTGGCGCGTTGCGGCGTATTCTTATTCACCGGCCGGATATAGGCATCGGCAAAATTATTCCAACTAAATTTCAGGATTGGATGTACGACGACATTGTACATCTGAATTCGATGAAAAAGGAGTACGACGAATACATTAAAATTTTGTTGTATTTCATGGACCCCGAAAAAATTAAACAAATAGAGGATTTGGAAACGGCCTGCCAACACTTGCCCGAAGGCAGCGATTGTATAAATCCCAGCCATCCAAATTATTTTAACTCCGATAAAGTACTGGATGTCCAAAAGGTTTTAAGCAATATATTGTTTAAAACAGCCCCGGATGGCCAGCCCAACCAGATCCGGAATAAAATAATTGCTGCCATCGCGGCTATTGAGGAATGTAGTTTTGAAACAGAGCAGTTGCTGCACCAACTCGACCCGGATCAACTGGCCATTACTTTGATTACCGGCTTGCTGCCCCAGGATATCAATCAGCCCGATTTAAATAAATTTCTGTTTCCGCCAGTGCCAAACCTGGTTTTTACCCGCGATATAGGTGTAGTAATAGAAGATAAATATTTACTCAGTAAAGCCTGTAA
>JAQBNV010000460.1 GCA_028288395.1 Adhaeribacter sp.
CGGGTTGCGGGTCGGTGGTGGCGTCGCGCCGCCGGCGGTTGGAGCAGCCTGCTCATTAATGGCTTTTAAAAAGCGGACCTTATTATAAAGCCGGATTAAGTCGATTTTACCGGTTACGCTGGCTTCGGCGTTATTCTGGATGGAATTGCCCAATTGTAAAGTATCACTGATCAAGGCGGTCGATCCGGAGGTCCAGGTGTAGCCGCTGGCAAAACGGGCATCAGCGCTTACCCAATCAGTCAGTGGAAATTTATCCAGGGGCAAACGGTAGGTCAGGGCTACAAGCTGGTCGAAATTAGTAGTACGGCCCCAGTTGCGCAGATTTCTCCAAATAGCTTCGTTTTTGTATTGCAGATTGGGGTTTTCGTTATTTATTTCACCTTCGGGTTCGTCAACTACAGCCCGATTGGTGGCCGTATAATCAAAAGTCAGACTTTTGGTAAGGTCCCACTTCAAATCATAAATACGGTTAAAGAAAAAGTATTTCTGAAAAGTACGTGCGCTGCCCAAAGGGCTCGGCACATCGTTAAAATCCAGCCGCCGCTGCAGAAATATTTCGTTATACCGCCGGTCTAAGTCGGCCCGGAAAGCAATCCGGCTGGGCAATGGCGTAAAATTAAGCTCCTGCAGAAACTTTAGGTAAGGCGATTGCAGGGGCTTTAACTTGGCTAGGGGCGTATAGTTTTTAGGCGTATTGTTATAAGTATAGGCCAACCCGCCGGTATAGCTTTTGGTGAAATCCCGGTCCGTTACAATATCGGTGCGTAATTGCTCGCTGTAAGCATACGACAGCGATAAGTTCTCGATATCGTAAAGTTTTAATTTAGCATCCGGGTTCGTTTTCTCTTTCCGCACATTAAGGAGGTTGATGCTCTTGGTAGTAACCTGGGTAACTACTTCCTTGCGATACTCTTCTCTTTTGGCGGGATCGGTAAATTTATTCAGCGATTGGCGCAAGGGTGTATCGGGATCCAAAGGGTCGTAACGGGGCTCCTGAATAGTGGTGCCGTACTGAATCGAAACCGGAATACGAACCCCAGATTTCTCCGGGAAAAATTTATCGGCGGCAATATTGGAGCTGATATCAAACTGTTGGGTGTTTTCGCGGGCCCGTTGGGCAACTTTCTGCTGCAACGATCCAAAACCTACCGTGGTATAACTGCCGCTGGCCGAAATGGTGGCAAAGTCAGCTAATTTAGCATTAAGGCGGGCATTGGCAGCCCAACCGGCGGTTTTGTCAAAGTCGGCTACCCGCAATTCATCAGCCCAGATACAAACTGATTCGTCGGAGCGGTCGGGGCTACGCGGATTCAGCACGCCCAGCATTATTCCCTGAATGGAGCTAAGATCGGGATTGCCTACTACTGTAATGGTGGCGTTGTTGGGCAGATTGCGGGTCCAGGGCTGAAAAATATTAACGCCGCTGGTACGGTTCCGGTCGGCTTTAGTATCAATTAAATCCTGGAAGGCCAAATCCACAAAATTTTCCGGCATCCAGATTTCGGAAGCCGCGTTAGCAGAATTAGGCGTTATTTTTAAAGGAATTGAATATTCGTAATAGTTCTGGGTATAATCGGTACCAATCCGGATAAAGGCTCTTACTTCGTCGTTATTGGTGGTTTTATTGGGGCTCTGGGCGTGCAGGTAAAGCTTCAGCCTTTTGTAAATGAGCATGTCCATGGTTACGTTTTTATAAACGGCCTTGCCAAAAGAATCTTTCAAGCCGTCTACGCAAAGCTGTAGCGATTGCTCGTTTTGTTTCCGGTTTTGCAAGGTAGACGAATTGTCGCGTAACCGAACTACGCCGGGCGGCAGCACATAAGGTATTACTGTTTCTTCCTGGGCACCATTCTCTTCAATATTTACCGTCGAAACCGAGAAATTCTGTACATCAAAATCGCAATCGCCTACGCAGGGCGCGCCGGTATCCGAGATAGAACCCATGTAACGGCGCCACTGGTTCGATACAAACTGTAAACCCAAGGTTCGTAATACTACCGGTTCCCGGAACTGAGTCAGGTACATGCGCATAAAACGAATGGATTTAAATCCATTGATGCCACCCACGTTGCCGGTAGGCTGGCGAACCGGTATCCGGAACTGGTACCAGGTTACATTATCGCCATTAATAGGCGGCGTAACAACTTTGTCGACAATATAATTTTCGCCTACGTTTAACTGGCCTGGTTTCAGCACCATCCGGTACTCGTGGTAACGTTCTACGTCGCTTACCACGTTGTCTTTATTCAGGTCTTCTTTGTCGGGATAAGCATAAGCTGATTCTTCGCTGTTTTCGGCGGAGTTGCCTTCCATGCCGTTGTAATGCTTGTACCGGCCTAATATTTTCACATTCCGGCTATCGTATTCCCCGTTCAGGTGGTGTTTAAAGTTATCGCCCGAAGGATCACGCAGGTTGCTATAGCCCGGAATATTCCGGAAGAAAGCTTTCTCTTCGTTGTCGTTCAGGCCCTCTAAACCAATATCCTGATACTGGCGGGTACCGGAATTATTATCGAAGGCATCGGTTACAAAAGGCAGTTTGGATACAAAACCCCAGGCGGTACGCTCAGTATCGGGTTTCCGGTCCTGGGTAACATCAATATTAGTTTGGGTAGTAGGCAAGCCGTTTTCAAATTCGTAGCGATTCTGGTTTTTGAGTAAGTCTTCCGAAATATTACCCAGGTTTAAAATTAATTCGCCGCCGGTGGTATTAGGTTTGTCGTTGCCTTCATCATCGTTGATATTGGCCAGGCCACTGGCACTCTGGATAAACGGGTCCATGAGCCAAAACTCCAGGTATTCGATATTGGCATTATCAAAATCATTGTCAAAACTAATTTCACGGCTAATCCCACCGTAGTTGTTAATATTCTGGCCGGGATTGTTCGGGTTTAAAAGACGGCCATCGGCGCTGATGTTGTGGTTATAGTTATACTGCCCGCGTTCGTTCGGGTAATAAGCCAGGTCAAACGTGTACTCCGGATTATTGATGGCATCCAGGTCGCGGTTCCGGAAAACTTCGGTGCGGCTTACGCTTCTGGTGTAATGGTTCTTCAATACACTTTCAGTAATATTACTGGGCCGGCGGTTACCATTGCGGTAATAAATACCCTGGTCGATGGTGTACCAGGCCAGCTTGGCGCGATTATGGGCATAGGCCAGTCCGGTACCGTTTATCAGCGGGGCAGGCGTGGTGGCTACGCGCCAGTTATTGCTATTGTAAGAGCCCGCCAGCGAAAATGCCGCTTCCGAACTTTCAAAATCATCGATGTACGAAACGCCGTCTTCGCCTTGCAGTTTGGCCCGGGCCGGTAAAAGCTGTGCAAATTCGGCGTTAAAAGTAATGGTAGAAGTTTCTTTGGTTTGTACCAGCGGAATCAGATCGGTTAGTTTGGTCAAAAACCGGGAGTCGCGGCGTAGGTTTATATCCAAACCATAGATGGTATTGTTGCTGGGCTCATCGCCTAAGCTGACGCGGTTGTTGTTGTAGGGCGTTTCGCCGAGGTGGAGCATGGTGCCCCCAAAGTTGATATCGTTGTTTATCCGGTAATCGAAACGTACGCCCAACATGGCCCGCGGCTGCGGATTAATGAGCTCGGCGCGCTCAAAATTTACTTTCAGGTTACTCGCAGAACTCAGGTAACTGGGGTTTAATATTTTTACCCGGGCCATGTTATAATCAACCTGATAATCCACGCCTTCGGTCAGGCGGGTACCGCCCGAGTAAACCGTAACGGAGCCTTCGGCGATTTGAATGCCCGGTAACGCAATTTCGTCGGAGTTACTGGCCTGGTAACGACCTTTCAGGAAAAACTTATCTTTGTTTGTAAACTGCTGGGCATCGCTTTGCGTAAGTTCGTAAAGCTCCTGGTACACGTATTTTTCCCGCATAGCCGCTTCCTGGTCCGTAAACTTGGCGTTTAGGAAAGTGCCAAAAGGTTCTACTACCGGAAATATGATGCGGCCGTTTTCCGGGTCGATGGTAATACCAGGCAAAAAATCGAAGTTGCCGTCGCTGGGGCGGTCGTTGTTTGTGTTTACGTTATCGAGGTTAAAAACCTCTACCAGGGGCAAGTCCCGGATGAGCTCGCCTTCTTTCAGGCTGGGATTATCTACTCCGGTTTCGTCGTCTTTGTATATAACCCGCAACTGAAAATTTTCGCGCGTCACCTGATTAGCGTTCAGCGGGTAAATATTTTTCATCATCAAATCCCAGATGGGCAGCTGCAAAGGGGCCGGATTGGTAGACCGCAGCATTTTCATGAATATTACTTCGTTCTCGCGCACGTTCTGGTAATCTTCCTGCAGTTCGCCTACCTGGTAGGTTTGTCCATTTAGGGTATATTCATAAGATACGCCCAATACCTGCTCCGGGAGCAAAGGCGTATTAAGAGAAATATAGCCCAGCTGGGGATTGAATTTATATTCCCGCGGATCGAGGCGACGGGCGCGTACATGTTCGTAATCCAGGGTTTTTTCGAAAATATCCCGTTCCAGAAATTCATCTACCTGATCGTTGTTGCGGGTATTGCCTGTTAAAATGCTGTACAAACGGTTCGATTTATTATCGGCAGCGCGGGTAGGAGCGGTGCCGTTCGCCAGCCGATCGTAGCGGTGCACAGCTTCCGGTTTAGCCTCGCCCAAATCCATGAAAGCAACCATGTTGCGCAGGTTTTCGGTGGTGCGGTTGTCGTTAGTAATGTATACTTCGAGGCGACGAATGGTAATACCGGAATTAACCAGAGGCAGGTTTTGTAGAGAACGATCGTAGCGGTCCCGGAAATAATGAGCAAGGAAAAAATGGCGATCGCGTTCGTACTGGCTGGCCCGGATTTCGAACGTGCGGTTTTGCGAACCATTCTGAATATTCACCTCGTCGGTGCGGCCGCGTACGTTGGCGGCAATGGTGGTAAGGGCTAAGCGGCCAAATTGCAGCTGCGCCTTAATCCCAAATAAATTCTGACCGCCGGTAATCAGGCTGTTATTTAAAGGCAAACTAACGTTACCGGCTTCTACTTTCCGGATGATTTCTTCTTCATAGCCGGTGTAATCGAGCTTAATATTGTTTTCAAATTCAAAATTGGCTTTCGTATCCCAGTTGAAATTGATTTTCATCTTGTCGCCAATTTTGCCCACCACGTTCAGGGCCAGGTTCTGGTCGAATTCAAAATCGCCGATGCGCTGCTGCCGGATAGGTAAAGACTGGTTGAAATTCCGGTTAAAACGGGCGCCGAATTTTAAACCCACGGTACCGTTGGTCTGAATATCTACGGTGCTGCCCCCGAAAATGCGATCGAATAACGGACTAACCACACTAATTTTGGGAATCAACCGTTTACTGGCCGCGCCACCGCTTTCCCCGGCCACCCCACCCTCAGATTTGGCCCGCCAGTAGTTACGGATAGACTGCTGTTGCTGATACCGCGAATATTCTTCGAAAGTCATGGTGGTGGGCGTGCGGTAATCTATTTCGCCCATGCGCTCCCGGATTTCGAACCGTTTCAGACTGTCGTCCAGGGTTACGTCCAGTTTCACGTTAGCCGGTGGGCCCAACAGCAACGGCGACTCACTGGTTTTATCGGAAAAAGGATCACCCCGTCTATCTTTAGGTTTATAGGTAGGCCGCCGGGATTTTACATACGCGGTATCAGCTACGATCGTATCTGCAAGTAAAAACTTACTCCAGTTATAAATATTTTTTTGGCTGGTACCTTCTACGGCACCCGAGTTAGTGGCCCAAACCAAAAAAGATACAATAAAAACTGAAGAAAGAACAAAATTGTTATTCCGTTTGCTCAAGCGTACCAATTTACTATCCTAAGATGATTTCAAAGCTAATTTGATGAGGGCCTCCACTGTGAGATGGTTACCATCCCGCTTAATGATGGTGTCCAGGGTTTTTTCGGCCACGTTGCGGGCAAACCCCAGCGTTATTAATGCTGATAACGCTTCGTTGCGGTTGGTATTGTGAGTTACCGTGTTAATATTACCAGAATCGGTAAAGGATTCCTTCTTATATTTATCTTTCAGTTCCAAAATAATGCGGTGCGCCGTTTTGGCGCCGATGCCTTTCACATTCTGGATCGTTCGCACGTCTTCCCGGACAATCGCCTGTTGAATTTCGGCCACAGTTAACGAAGAAATAATCATTAAACCGGTGCCCGGGCCAACGCCCGAAATAGATATCAGGTGCAGAAATACAGTTTTCTCCGCCGGTTCGCTAAACCCATACAGGGTATGGGCATCTTCTTTTATATGCAGAAAAGTATGTAGTTTACAACGTTCGCCTTCAACCAGCTTATCATAAGTATTAAGGGAAATTCTAATCTGGTATCCAACCCCATTTACATCAATAATTACGAAAGTAGGATCTTTATGGGTTAATTTGCCGTCGATATAGGCTATCATAAATATGTTGTAATAATAATATTAATTAGCCCCCTGAACGGAGGTGTAAGTGGTAAAAATACAATTTTTATTTGCTCCATACAATGCTATTACCAAGATATTTTACAATATTTAATTACCGGTCCGGTGAGATTACCGGCCGGTAATTAAATGGTAAATTGGTCCGCGCCAAGGTACATTGTTCTTTTAATAAGCCGAAATTCTACTGTTAACTACTGTCAGGCTGGGCGCAGTTTATATATTTATTTAAAATTCGTTCTGGTATTTTTGTGCATCTACTACTGCAATGGCTACCATGTTCACGATTTCGCGGGTAGAGGAGCCTAACTGTAAAATATGC
Source organism: Adhaeribacter sp. (assembly GCA_028288395.1). Lineage (GTDB taxonomy): Bacteria > Bacteroidota > Bacteroidia > Cytophagales > Hymenobacteraceae > Adhaeribacter. The sequence goes on from JAQBNV010000460.1 coordinate 6,749, forward strand.
ACCGGCTTGCGCATTCCCATCAGTAAAGGACCGATGGTTTCCGCGCCGCCAATTTCCTGCAATAATTTATAGGCAATATTGCCGGAGTTCAGGTCCGGAAAAATAAGGGTATTGGCACCCTTGTCGGCCAACACGCTGAAGGGGTAATGTTCTTGGAGCAGGCTTTTATTGACCGCAGTATTGGCCTGCATTTCCCCATCGATGATTAGCTTGGGGTACCGTTGACGGGCTATTTCTACTGCTTTCAGGGCTTTTGAAGGGATAGGCCCCCGATTAGAACCAAAGTTCGAATAAGAAAGCACTGCCATGCGGGGTTCGTGGTTAAAAAACCGGACGGCTCGCGCCGTTAAGCCAATTATGTCGGCCAGTTCTTCGGCAGTTGGATCCACGTTTACAGTAGTATCGGCGAAGAAATAGGGCTCTTTGCGGTTCTGGATGATATACATGCCCGCTACCTTATTTACCCCTTCTTCTACGCCAATCACGTGCAGGGCCGGCAGTATGGTTTTGGAATAATCTTTGGTTAAACCCGATATCAGCGCATCGGCCCGGTTGGTTTCTACCATCATACTGCCAAAATAATTTCGCGACAACATTAATTGCCGGGCATCAAACAAGGTCATGCCTTTTCGTTTGCGCTTCTCGTACAATAACTGGGCGAATTCTTCGCGGAACTGGAAATCTTTGGTAGGGTCAATGATTAAGGCTTCCGATAAATCCAGGCTGTTTTCTTCCGAAATAGCTTTAATGGTTTCCCGGTTACCTAATAATATGGGTTTGGCAATATTCTGTTCAATTACGATCTGGGCCGCTTTCAGTATTTTATAATGATCCGCCTCAGCGAAAACTACTGTTTTGGGATTGGCTTTGGCTTGGGTAATAATCCGGCCCATCAGTTTCTGGTCAATGCCGATCCGTTCTTGCAACTCCTGATCATATTTTTCCCAGTTTTCAATGGCTTTCCGGGCAACCCCCGATTCCATAGCTGCCCTGGCTACAGCCGGACTAATCGTAGTTATTAGGCGTGGATCAAGTGGTTTGGGAATTAAATATTCCCGGCCGAAGGCGATGGTATTATCGCTGTAAGCTTTGTTTACGATTTCCGGTACAGGTTCTTTGGCTAGCTCGGCCAAGGCTTTTACAGCCGCCAGTTTCATGGCTTCGTTAATTTCAGTGGCCCGCACATCCAACGCTCCCCGGAAAATGTAAGGAAACCCCAGTACGTTATTTACCTGATTCGGATGGTCGGAACGGCCCGTGGCCATAATTAAATCTTCGCGCACCGACATGGCCAGTTCATAATCAATTTCAGGGTCAGGATTGGCCAGTGCAAAAATGATGGGATCCGCTGCCATGAGCTGCACATACGCGGGTGGCAGCACATTCCCGGCCGAAAGCCCGATAAATACATCGGCGTCGGTCATGGCTTCCTCCAGCGTTTTAATATCCCGGAGGGTTATCAACTGCGACCGGTAAATATCCAGGTCGTTGCGGTGAGCATTAATAATGCCTTCTTTATCAAATACCACCAGGTTGTTTAAATCCAGGCCCAGCGAAACGTACAATTTAATACACGAAATAGCCGCCGCGCCCGCGCCGTTTACTACTACTTTTATTTTACGGATATCTTTGTTTACAATTTCGAGGGCATTAAGTAAAGCTGCGCTGGAAATAATAGCGGTGCCGTGCTGGTCGTCGTGCATTAGCGGAATATTCATCTGCTCCCGCAAAGCCATTTCTATTTTAAAGCACTCGGGAGCTTTTATATCTTCGAGGTTGATGCCGCCGAAGGTAGGCTCCAGGGCTTTTACAATCCGGATAAATTCATCAGGATCGGTGCAGTCTACTTCAATGTCAAATACATCTATACCGGCAAATTTTTTAAACAAAACACCTTTCCCCTCCATCACCGGCTTAGAGGCATCGGGGCCAATATTACCTAATCCCAATACGGCCGTCCCGTTAGAAATAACGCCCACTAAATTGCCTTTAGCGGTATATTTATACACATCCTCGGGGTTATTCGCAATTTCTTTGCAGGGTTCGGCTACGCCCGGCGAGTAGGCCAATGCCAAGTCGTACTGCGAACTTAGCATTTTCGTCGGTACCACTTCTATTTTGCCAGGCTGGCCCAACATGTGGTAATTTAAAGCGTCCTGTTTGTTTACTTTAATCATACTGCTCTTTTTACTTGCTGATTCACGATGGAAATGTAAACAAAAAACTCAGGTGAGATGCCTGAGATTTTGGATGGGCTAAGAAAATTTAAATTAAAACCGGCTTACCGGTCTGTCCAAAGGCTAGCCAAGGATTAGCTTTTGTCCGGGTTTTAAATCGACGTTTTTCAGTTTATTTAATTTTTTAATTTTTTCAACCGGAATATTATTGTACCGTTTGGAAATATTCCAGAGTGTGTCGCCCTGTTGTACCGAATGGATTAGCTTTATTTCCTGCTCCAACTGTTTTTTGCGTGTTTGCTCGCGGGTGCTATGCGCTGCTGCAAGGTAGGTGTTGGTTTTCCGGGTAGGGCTGATGGCGGGGGCTGGTTGTCCGGTTGCTTCAGCATCGGTTGTGTCCGGTGTTAAGTACAGCGCCAGTTTTTGCCCCGAAACTACTTGATTGCTTTCTAATTGGTTCCAAGCTTTAATCTGCGCAACCGTGACTTGGTTTTTTTTTGCTATGCGTTGCAGGAAATCTCCTTTCTGCACAACATATTCGGTTAGCTGCAACGAATATGTTGTGATGGTATCGGGAGGGCTTACTTTATTAAGCGATTGTACCGATGCCAAAATCATGGGAGGGCCGGGTATCTGGTATACCGGAATACGGCTGGAATCCATAATAGCGGCCCGGTTCATGGCCAATATTTCGCGTTTGTGCGCGGGGATTTTTAACGGATAATTCCGGATGGTGGCTGGCAGAATGGCCTTACGGATTTCCGGATTTAATTTAATCAGTTCGTCTTTGCTTAACGCCAGCTGCAAGGCCAGTTTTTCTAAGTCAAGCGATTGGTTAATTATAACGGTATCGGTCCGGACAGCGAAAAGCAGGGTGTCGGGAAATATTTCGTGTTCCGGAGCGTGGTTCATCATGTAAGTAATGGCCGTAAAAGAAGGCACATAGCCCCGGGTTTCTTTGGGCAGGTAAGGGAAAATCTGCCAGAAAGTTTTTTTGCCTCCACCTGCCCGGGCAATGGCTTTTTTTACATTACCCGGTCCGCAGTTGTAAGCAGCCATTACTAATTCCCAATCGCCGAAAATGCGGTAAAGCTGGTTTAGAAATTTGCAGGCGGCAATGGTGGCCTTTTCGGGATCCATGCGCTCATCCAGGTACTCGTTTTGCTTTAACCGGAAATCTCCGGCCGTAGGAGTCATAAACTGCCACAAACCAACGGCTTTGGCTGATGATACCGCCCGGGGTAACAACGCCGATTCTACCACGGCTAAGTACTTAAACTCATCGGGTAGCTTATATTGGGCAAGGTATTTTTCGAATAAAGGGAAATAGACATTTTGACGCTCCAGGACCCGGCGCGAATATTTGCGGTTGCGGATGGTGAAATAATCGATGTGAGCGCGTACGTAGGCGTTAAAATGAAGCGGGATTTCCCGTTGCAGACAGGATAACCGGTCTTTGATCATTTCATCGGTTTCGATGGGTACCGTGTCTTGGCGCACCACCAGGGGTAATGTAAGGTAATTAGTTGTATCAAAAGCGAAAGCCGGTATAGAGTCGGATAAGAGGAGTTTCTGACTTATTTTTTTAGAACCCGCCACCGTGTTTAGAGAAATAAATAACCCGGCGGTTAAAAAAGATAAAGTAAAAACTGATCTTAAAGCGAGCATCATATCTTAGGCTAATATAATTTTCTCATCAACTACCTTTGAAAATGCAAATAATTGTGCTTCTTCAAACGGGCGGGTGATTATTTGCAGGCCAATTGGCAAGCCATTTGAATCATGGCCAACTGGTATCGAAATAGCGGGTACGCCGGCCAGGGAAGCCTGCACCGTAAAAATATCGGCTAAGTACATGGCCAAGGGGCTAGTATCATTGCTCCCCAGCGGGAAAGCCGTAGTAGGGGTGGTGGGTAAAATCAGGAAATCATAATCCTGCAATAATTCTTCGGTTTTTTCTTTTATAAGCCGTCTTACCCGTTGCGCCTTGGTATAAAAGGCATCGTAATAATCAGCGCTTAATACAAAAGTGCCCAGCATGATGCGCTTTTTTACTTCGTGGCCGAAACCCTGGGTGCGCGATTTTTTGTACATCGATAACAGGTCGGTCGCATCGGGGCTGCGGTAACCGTATTTTACACCATCGAAACGCGATAAATTTGAACTGGATTCTGCCGTGGTAAGAATATAATAGGTGGGAACAATGAAATCTAAGTAGGGGAAATCAACGGCTTCCACGGTATGTCCCTCCGCCTGCAGTCCATCAATTACACTAAATATGGTTTCCCGGATTTCCCCATCCAGGACTTCATTTTCCAGGGTGTCGCGTATATAACCAATCCGGAATTTTTTATCGGTGTGCAGTTGTTCCGAATAAGGTACTACCGGCCGCTGGCTAACAGTGCTGTCAAATTCATCCGGTCCGGCCATTATTTCTAATAACAAAGCGGCATCTTCAATGCTACGGGTAAGCGGGCCAATCTGATCAAAAGAGGAGCCATAGGCTACCAAGCCGTAACGGGAAACGCGCGAATAAGTAGGCTTTAAACCAATAACACCACAAAAAGCGGCAGGTTGCCGCACCGAACCCCCGGTATCGGAGCCAATGGAAGCCAGGCATAAATCGGCCTGCACGGCCACTGCCGAACCGCCGGAGGAGCCCCCGGGTACGCGGCCGGTATCTGCCTCGTTCAGAACGGGGCCAAAGGCCGAGTTTTCGTTGGAACCACCCATGGCAAACTCATCGCAGTTTTGCCGGCCAATAATAATAACGTCTTCGTCGAGTAACCGCTGCACGGCAGTAGCGGTGAAAAGGGATTTAAAGCCGTCCAGGATGCGGCTGGAAGATTGAAGGCTGTGGCCTTTGTAAGCCAGCACATCCTTGATGCCAATCACCATACCAGCCAATCGGCCGGCGGTGCCGGCAGCTATCTTTTTGTCTACCTCCTCAGCCCGGGTGCGGGCCTCGTCGGTAAAAACTTCCAGGTATGCGTTTAGTTGTTTTTTGCTCTCAATATTTTGCAGATAATAATTTACCAGATCCCGGCAGGTAACAGCACCCGTGTCTATATCCTGACGTACTTCTTCCAGACTATTATATCGCTTCAAAACTTATTTAGAGTTGGGGGTGGGTTTATCTTTTTCTTCCTTCTCTTTGGTCGCGTCTTTAAACTCCCGGATGCCTTTACCAAAATTGCGGGCAATAACCGGAATGCGGGTGGCTCCAAAGAACAGTAATAAAATAACAATTATTAAAAGTGCTTCGCCCATGCCTATGAAAGCAAGCACCATAAAAGCTAGCATAACGACCGGTTAACGGTTAGGTGTTTCGTCGTTGGCCGCTTTCTCAATGTCGTTTTTAATTTCTTTGGTAGCATCTTTAAATTCCCGGATGCCTTTACCAAGACCTTTTGCTAATTCCGGAATACGTTTGGCCCCAAAAAGTAATAAAATCACGACTAAGATAACTAATACTTCTGAGGTGCCCAGACCACCAATAAAAGCAAGAACATTGTTAAGTTCCATAATTGAAAAAGGTTAAAGTTGAGTAATACAAAAATAGTTTATTTTTTAATATAAGATAAAGAAAGTGTTTAAAGTTTAAAAAGAAGCCAAAATATCTGATTTCTTTCTTAAAACCTTCTGAACCACTCTGCTTAATTTGAATAGGTCGGATAAAGGGGTAAAAGCTAAAGAACGTACGTATAAAAGAACGTTCGCAGATTCGTAGAAACAGGATAGAAAGAACAGTAGGCGGGTTAGCGGAATATTTTTAGAAATCAAACCCTGGTATCAATTCAGGTCTGGTAATCGCCTGCTGATGCCAGTATGACTTAGTCCAAAGTTATTTAGCCATTAACCAACCCTGGGGGTTCATTTTGTTTACGTTGCGCCAGATTTCAAAATGTAGCTCGGTGGTGCCCTCGCTATTGGTATAAATATTGCCGATGGACTGGCGCGCCTCTACATTCTGGCCTTCACTTACACTTACCGATTTTAGCTTGCCATAAACCGTAAAATATTCTCCGTGCTGAATCATAACAATGTTGTTCATCCCCGAAATATTAATCACTTTGGTTACTTTCCCGGCAAAAATAGAGCGGGCATTTTCACCATCGTTCGTTTGAATTTCGATACCGTTGTTTTGAATGCTCACGTTGCGTAGTACCGGGTGGGGATGAACGCCAAAACGCTGGGAAATAAATCCGCGTTCGACGGGCCAGGGAAACCGGCCTTTGTTGCCGCCAAACGACGATGATAGCAAAGCTGTTTCGGGAGTAAGGGTAACCCGGTTAGCCGATGTACGAGTGCCGGCAGTACCGGCAGCAGCAGCCCGTTTCCGGGCCAGTTCCGCAGAGCGGGCAATTTCGGCCCGCACCATGGCGTTAATCCGGTTGTTTAATTGCCGTACTGCTAGCTGGCGCCGTTCCACTTCTTTGCGCAATTCTTCTTCCTGCCGGCTCAGCTGCGTAATTACCGTATTCTGCTGGTTTTTTAGGTTGTCCAGATTTTTCGATTCCTGTAGTTGGGAGTGCAGCAAGCTTTGTTTCTGACGTTTGTTGCCGGTCAGTACATTTATTTTTTGCTGCAGCGATTCCTGCACCACGGTTATTTGCCTAACCTGGTTTTTCCGGGCTTCAGAATATTGATGCAAATAGGTTAAACGCCGTACAAACTGGTTAAAAGATTCAGCCGCAAATAAAAACATCATTTTATTATAGCTGTTGGTAGTTTTGGCGGCCCCGTAAATCATAGCCGCGTACTCGGCTTTCATTTTATCCAGGTCCATTTTCAGCGACGTTACCGACGTTTCCGTCTGCTTCATATCCCGGTTAATATATTTTAGTTCCGACGAAATATTCGTAATAAGCCCT
>JAQBNV010000466.1 GCA_028288395.1 Adhaeribacter sp.
TTTTCCAGCAAAATGGTAACGGGTGCCGTCAAAATTAAAGAAAAAGTAAATAATGCTTGTTTTTCGGCGTAGCCCACGTACGAAAAGCGCAATGTGTGCTGCCCATCCGGAATATTTTGCAGAACCACCCGGCCAATAGCTCCGATGCGCCGCCAATAGTAGTTCCGTTTTATACAGCTGTAGCGCCCACCAATGGTTCCTGGCTATCAGCATCTTTGATGTAAGCAGTTAATATATTTTGGCCGTAGGCCATGGCCGTGCTTACTAATGCCAGACTCAAAAGCATTAATTTTTTCATGAATCTAAATCCTTAAATATGTTAAAAACAGGCGGCTTTCTCTAATCTGGTAAAAGAAAAGAATTCGCTCAAAAGAAGGATTAGTTGATTTTGGGCGGTTGCCAGATGACCGTAGCAAAGCGGGATAGAGAATGCTGGCGGTAAACCTGATAAACTTTTGTTTCCGGGGAGAAGAAAGAAACTACTTTGGGAGCCGGATTACTAAAAGCAAAGCCGTTGCAGTTATGGCACTGGAAAAAAGGCGAGCAAATTCCCCGCTCAGTATCTGAGTTCGGTTCCTTTTGTTTTGTAATGGCTTTTTTATCTAAACAACTATCGGCCAAGCAACAAGGAATAGTAGCCAGGGGCAACACGATTGCTGATAACAAGAAAGCCCGTTTTTCACGGAGCAAAGATAAAGTATTTTGAGATACTCCGTAATAACCCCATCCTTGTAAGGTTGACTTCATGCGTTATAATCAGCATTAATTCCCAATATATTGCCCGGCCAATCGAGGCTTTCGCTTAAGTAGAAATAATGGCCGGATACTTTAGAATTTATCTGTTATTCAGGTTTTGTCCTTTTTATTTATTCAGCCACCCGGCCACTCCAGTAAAACCTTAAGAAGGATTTATTCCGGCTGGTTTGTACTATTAATAACGGCCCAGAAGATGAAACCAAGAATTTACCTTTCTCTTTCTTCCAACGAAACATTATCAATCAGAAAAAACCAGTACCACTTCCGTTGCACAATGTTGTATCCATTGTTGGGTATAAAGTAAATATTATTGCGGTCGAAGCGTGATAGTATGCCGGAATGGGTTTTGCCGGTTAATTTCCAGACCTGAATAATATCGCCCGAACGGAAATATTTAATGGTTTTGATGTATTGCCGCCGGGCTATCCAGTAAAGCAGGAGCAGCAATAAGATGGATGCCGCTAAGATTAATTTATTAGCATAAACAAGCTTTAAATAATAATCCCAGTTATTAATTTTATCGGATACGAGCTCTAAATAGTAATCCCAACTTTTAAGTTTCAGGTTCATCTATCAACTTTTTGGTTTGCGGGTATAACGAATTAATAAACCGATTAAGTATTTACGTAATTGCGGCTGAATAAGATAACCGGCTGGCAGGTATTCGCCTCTCTTCCTTAGTCCAGCCTGGGGCAAACCACTTCCCGGAGGAATTATTAAAATTATTTGCTGTGAAGTTTGGTAGATTTTCCGGAAGCAGAACCAAAGCTATCTTTCTGCCTCCAATTTCGTATTGGCTGTTTAACCCAACCCGAGAAAAAATTATGGATTTGGCAATGGTAAAAGTTTCTGATGTCTTAAACTCAATTAAAAAATCGAAAATAAGCGATGCCGATATAGAAGCGACCTGTAAAATATGCCATGCCACCCAACAGCTTACCGAAACAATTCTAACCACCGACCAAGACGACACCATTTATCTCTGTAAGAATGGATGTGGCCCTATTGTAAAAGTAGAAAAGCAGGAGATTGGCTACAGCCTGATGGTTATCGGTCATTTATCTTACGAAAGGTAATTAACCAGCAAGGTGAATAATATTTAACCCGTTAATCAATGGAATCCCTTATCAAAAAGCTTATGAACACTATGGAAATTGGTGATAAGAAATAAGGTTGAAGCATTTGCCTTACGTTGGGCTATCGGCTATTTTGCCCGCTCATTAAAAGAGATATTATTGATCAGGAAAAACCAATACCACTTCCGCTGCACCAAATCAAACCCATTATCCGGAATATAAAACAGGTTATTGTCATCAAACTTGGATAAAGTACCGGAGCGAATACCCCCAAATAATCTCCGTTCCTGAATCAGGTCGCCGGACCGGAAAAGGACTATATGGCGCGAATAATACCATTTTGCCAACCCTACCATCAATATTAAAAAAAGCGCAAAAAAAGCAAGGGAATACATCATAGTGGTTTAAATCAAATCCAGGATTATCCTTACGAAGGAAAAGGTAATTGGATAGCCTGACTTTATTTGATGAAGTTATTTATTTTATAGGGTTATTTTTATAAGAAAATTGTTCGGCCGGGGTGGCTTTTAATTGCCGCTCCTCCTTTAACGTGTTGTGCTCATAAACCATTAAATTCAACAAAGGCGTTCCGGCAGCAGGCACTTCATTTACTACGTCGGCTACGATCGAGGACTGGACAATATTATTACGGTAAACCATGCCAAATATATAGGGCCCTTCGGTGGGCACTGTTTTGCCTGCGTTCGGGAAAGCCCAGTTTTTAATAGCCCACCGGCAATTTGTAAACTTGTTGTCCAGGTACAAATGAAAAAAGTTGGGCTCGTGACCGGTATTATGTTGTAAAGCAAAATTAGCTATTCCGGTTCGTAGACTTTGCATGGTATTATTTGCCGCAATAAAATTCAGGACACCGCCGTAAGGTTCGATGCCCGCTGTAGCCGTATGCCCCTCGGAGGTAGCGGCATAAGATTTACCATCCAGAGAATTATTATAAACCACAATCCGGTCGTGGTAATCCCCGATTAAAATATAACTGGTACTATCGGGTATGACCCGCCAAGGCTCGTGCAGGGTTACGACGCCGTTGTTGTTTGCGGTAATGCGGCGCGATTGCCCAAAACCTTTGCCTTTGCTAATGATGGCGTACTGGGC
>JAQBNV010000495.1 GCA_028288395.1 Adhaeribacter sp.
CCTATATTTTAAATATTGCGGCTGATTTCGCCACGTCTGCCAGCCTGAAAAATATAAAAAAAGATCTGGAAACTATTCCGGGAATATACGAGGTGCAGTACGTAGAAAGCCTGATTGATTCGATTAACAGTAATATTCAGAAGGTGAGCATTATTTTACTGAGCTTTGCGGCTATACTGGTTTTGGCCGTTATTATTTTAATTAATAATACTTTAAAACTGGCTTTGTTTTCGCAACGTTTTTTAATCCGGAGCATGCAGTTGGTGGGCGCTACCCCCACTTTTATTCAGCGGCCCTTCCTGAACCGGGCTACCTGGCAAGGATTATTAAGTGGTTTACTGGCTTCTATTATGCTCCTGGGTTTACTGCAATATGCTTATTACCAGATTAATGAATTGTATGTACTGCGCGACGAAGTTCAGATTGGCATTTTACTTTTAAGCCTGGTAGTACTGGGCAGTATTTTGGGTTTCATCAGTTCTTACCGGGCCATCAAAAAATACCTGGGCATGTCGCTCGATGAACTTTACTAGGTTACGGTGGTTCGGGGTTCGATAATGAATTTTATATTTTCGATCACATAAAAGCATTATTCATACTCTCGACATTTAAATTACTTTTATAATCGAGCATCTAACAAGCTAATATCGAATATCTATTATAAGAAATGGAAAATAAAAATAATTTTGCTTTCGGCAGAAAAAACTATTTACTCATGTATTTGGGGTTGGCAGTACTGGCCATCGGCTTTATTATTATGTCGCTCGATAAAGAAGATTACGGCTTTGGCTTTTTAGGTCTTACTTTAGGTCCTATTGTGGTATTTATCGGTTTTATCATCCAGTTCTTTGCCATTATGGTTAAAGACCGTAAAGACGTTTAGATGACTTGGTGGCATGCCTTTATTCTGGCCGTTATAGAAGGTTTAACTGAATTTTTGCCCGTTTCCTCAACCGGACACATGATCATCGCATCGAGTTTGATGGGCATTGGCAAGTTAGAATTCACCAAAATGTTTACCGTAAATATTCAATTCGGCGCCATATTATCCGTTTTGGTTCTTTATCGGAAGCGTTTTTTTCAGTCAATTAATTTTTATCATAAATTGCTGGTAGCCTGCTTGCCGGCGCTGTTAATCGGGTTTTTATTAAATAATTTAATTGATCAGTTACTCGAAAGTGTCTTAGTGGTGGCTATTTCGCTGGTAATAGGCGGCATTATTTTACTCTTTGTCGACGACTGGTTCAAGAACGATCCAACCCATACAACCCCTTCTACCAAACAAGCCTTTATAATTGGTTTAGCCCAGTGTGTTGCCATGATCCCAGGGGTTTCGCGGTCGGCAGCCTCTATTATTGGTGGGCTAGCGCAGGGAATTTCGCGCAAAGCTTCGGCGGAGTTTTCCTTCTTTCTGGCCATTCCTACTATGCTGGCCGCCGCATCTTATAAATTTATTACAGATTTCCTGCACCTGGATGTCAAGGACGATCTTTTAATGTTTAACGGTCCTAAAATTGCGGCGGCGTTTAATCAGTTAACGGCCCGGGATGTACAGGTTTTATTATTTGGTAATCTGGTGGCTTTTGTGGTCGCGATGCTGGCCATTAAATTTTTTATCGGTTTTTTAACCAAATACGGATTTAAAATTTTTGGATATTACCGCATTGTAGTGGGCGTCTTAATTTTAGTATTGCTGGCGTTGGGTGTGAACTTGGAGATTGTATAATGGAATTAGATTACGAAAACGGGCAGATAATATTATTAAATAAGCCGCTTTCCTGGACCTCTTTTGATGTGGTAAAAAAGGTTCGGAATATCCTCCGGATAAAAAAAATTGGACATGCAGGCACCCTCGATCCTCTGGCCGAAGGTTTGCTGATTTTGTGTACCGGGAAGTTTACCAAACGAATTGAGGAAATACAGGCAGAGGAAAAAGAATATACCGGCCACTTCACCATGGGTCAGACTACTCCCTCTTTTGACCTCGAAACCGAAATTGACACCAACCACGATATCAGCCACCTGAATAAAGCGATGATAGAAGCGGCCGCCCGTCAATTCGAAGGATTAATCCAGCAAACGCCTCCCCTTTATTCGGCAGTAAAAATTAATGGTGAGCGGGCTTATACCCTGGCCCGCCGCGGCGATAGCGCCGAAATAAAAGCCAAGCAGGTAGAAATCAAATCTTTTGTAATAACCGGGGTGGAGCTGCCGCTGGTTTCGTTTCGGGTGGTTTGCTCGAAAGGTACTTACATCCGAAGTCTGGCCCGCGATTTTGGCGAGCAGTTAGGTTGTGGCGCTCATTTATCTAAATTGGTCCGCACCCGGATTGGGCCTTATGAATTGAGCCAGGCGCTTACCATCGACGATATTCTGCAGCTTCGGAAAAAACAAACAGAAAATGAAAGTCATTCGTGATCTGGCTGATTTTCCGGTGCTGCCGTACGCCGTTGTTACAAGTGGCACTTTCGATGGCGTACACCTGGGCCATCAGAAAATAATAGAACGACTACTGGAAATAACCCGGGCCACCCAGGGCCAAAGCGTAGTGGTTACTTACTGGCCGCACCCACGCTTGGTCCTGCACACCCAGGATCAGTCATCGTTGCAACTGCTGTCAACCATAGAAGAACGCATCGAACAGCTATCGGTTTACGCGATAGATTACCTCCTGATTATTCCTTTTACCGAAGCGTTTGCCAATCTTACCTCGGAACAATATATCCGGAAAATTCTGCTGGATACCATCCAAACCAAAATATTTGTTATTGGTTACGACCATCATTTCGGAAAAAACCGCGAAGGCAGTTTCGCCTATCTGCAACAGCATGCACCCGCCTGGGGGTTTCAGGTAGAAGAAATACCCGCCCGCGACATCGATCACGTGGCCGTTAGTTCTACTAAAATCCGGAAAGCCCTGGAGAGCTGCGATATTTTAACTGCCAACACCTACCTGGGCCACCATTATTCTTTAACTGGGAAAGTAGTACCTGGCCGCCAGTTAGGCCGCACCATTGGTTACCCCACCGCCAATATTGCCGTAGCCGATACGCATAAATTAATACCGGGCCAGGGAATTTATGCGGTTCGGGTTAAGGTAAAAGGCCAGCTGTACGGCGGAATGTTGAGCATTGGTACTAACCCGACGGTAGGCGGTACCGAACAAACCGTAGAAGTTAATATTTTTGATTTCAGCCAGGATATTTACCACCAGCTAATAACGGTATATTTTGTAGCGTATATTCGCCCGGAAATTAATTTTCCTGATTTGGAAGCCCTGCAGGAACAACTCCACCGGGATCAGGAATCAGCGCTTACCTTGCTAAACCAGTAAGAATAATTTAACTTACTTTTTTAATCCCTCTGAAATGATTAATAAAGTAGTACCCTCGGTGCAGGCGGCCCTGCACGATGTATTCGATGGGGCCACCTTGATGTTAGGTGGTTTTGGTTTGTGTGGCATTCCCGAAAATGCCATTGCCGAACTGATAAGAATGGGCGTAAAAAACCTGACTTGTATTTCGAACAACGCCGGCGTAGATGATTTTGGTATTGGTTTAATGCTGCAAAGCCGGCAGGTAAAAAAAATGATATCGTCGTATGTGGGTGAAAACGCCGAATTTGAAAGACAATTATTATCCGGCGAGTTAGAAGTAGATTTAATTCCGCAGGGTACCTTGGCCGAGCGAATCCGGGCCGGGGGAGCGGGTATACCCGCTTTTTATACCCCGGCAGGCTACGGCACCGAAGTGGGCGACGGCAAAGAAGCCCGGGAATTTAACAGCAAAATGTATTTATTGGAGTCCTGGCTGCAAGCCGACTTCTCTTTCGTTAAAGCCTGGAAAGGCGATACGGCCGGCAACCTGGTTTATAAAGGAACGGCGCGGAACTTCAACCCCATGATGGCTACGGCCGGAAAAATAACCGTTGCCGAAGTAGAAGAATTGCTTCCCGCCGGTGCCCTCGACCCAAACGAAATTCATACGCCAGGTATTTTTGTGCAGCGTATTTTCCAGGGCCGGCATTACGAAAAACGCATTGAGCAACGTACAGTCAAATCTGACCCAATCCTTTAAAAACAAATTATGGCTTTGGATAAACACGGCATTGCCAAACGCATTGCCCAGGAACTGAAAGACGGCTATTATGTAAACCTGGGAATTGGTATTCCTACCTTAGTGGCAAATTATATACCAGCCGGCATTAACGTTGAGTTGCAGTCCGAAAATGGTTTATTGGGGATGGGACCTTTCCCTGCTCCCGAAGCAGTGGACGCCGATTTGATAAACGCCGGCAAGCAAACCGTAACAACCCTGCCTGGCTCCTCTTTATTTAATTCCGCTGATAGTTTTGCCATGATCCGGGGCGAACACATTGACCTGACCATCCTGGGCGCGATGGAGGTTTCGGAGATGGGCGATATTGCCAACTGGAAAATACCGGGAAAAATGGTTAAAGGGATGGGCGGCGCCATGGACCTGGTAGCCTCGGCCAAAAATATAATTGTAGCCATGCAGCATACTTCTAAGGATGGTCAGTCTAAATTATTAAAAGCATGCTCCTTACCTATTACGGGCCTGCGGTGTGTAAAAAAAATAGTAACCGATTTAGCCGTGCTCGAAATTACCGAAGAAGGGTTCAAACTGCTGGAAAGAGCCCCGGGGGTGTCGGTGGAAGAAATACAAAAAGCTACTGCGGGCCGTTTGAT
>JAQBNV010000504.1 GCA_028288395.1 Adhaeribacter sp.
TAATTTTTACTTTGTCGAAATAAACACCGTGCCCTGACAGTCTGAAAACAGCCTCATTCCCCAGAAGGTAAGAGCCGCCGGACTAAGTATGCAAGCCTTTTATACCGAATTAATTGAAGCCGCTTCAATGGGCTGAAACACTTTAAATAGTGCCGGGTAAAGCACCGCTATTTAATTACGGCAAGTGGGCAGATACCATTTACTTTATTAAATAAGGAAGGTCATGCATTTAACAGTCGAACAACAAAACGCGCTAAATTTCATCGCTGCTTATTCCCGGGCGCAGGCAGAAAAGTGTTCGTCGTTAATCCACCTCATCCTGTACCAATCGGATATCGACCTGGATATTTATACCCAAACGTTGAGCCGAATAAGACAACATGCCCGTATTGCGTTGCATTTTCATCCCGATAGGATAACCCAAGATAAGGTAACTGTTTCGGAAGGTCTGCTGCTGACGGGCAAATACAAAAATCAATTCGAAACCCGCATATCGGCCGGGAGTTTGTCGGCCACGAAAAGTGGGAACCGCGATATATGGGAAGAAGAATTGTTTGGCGGCTATTATCATTCGCCGTACGTCCCGGATAACGACCGACCCAAATACGGCTCTCTAAATTTAACCTTAGCCCCCGATGGTTCCTCGCCCAGGTTTGGCTCGTGCTATTTCTTGCTAAAACCAACTGTTAAAGAAAGGGCTACCTTTACTTACGGTGATTCTTATCTCCTGCCGAGAGAAAAAGGAACTATTGACCATTTTAATCCGATCATGGCGGCTCTGCTGCACGACCTCTTTACCAGAAACGAAGCCCTCGGGAAAAAAGAAACTGCTGTTTTAAATTTCCTGAATTTTATCAATACCAATATTCCGCCTGCTGAAGCGTTTCCGGCCAATGTTGCATTTTCGCGGAATCTGGACTTTTATATAGAAGCCCAGGTGCATGGCCCTATTTTGCTCGAAAGAGATGTGGCTACACTGGTTGCTGATTCTTCTTTTAAAGGAACAGAAGTAGAAAAAGATTTTGAAAGGATTAGTGCTACATACCAAATTCCGGTTTTTTGGCACCCGGGCTTTTTAATGAATACAGCAGATTTTTCTTTCAATTTCAGAGGACCAAAACTACCCGAAATAGCCAGACGCGTTGCGAAAAACGGAATTGTAAATGCTTTTATAATCGGGTGCGCCTCGCATAAAATATTACGCGAACCACATCTGTGGCAAGACCTGGGCAATCAGGAGGAATTAATTCAGTTATTAAAATATTTGTGGCATGCGCTAATCAGGTTTGGGAAACCGCTGAATAGTAGCGGTGACCTCTAAGGCCCAATAAATAAATATGAGGTCGCCTGCCTGAAATAAACGTGGCAAATATCCTGCAGAAGTGGAAAAAATATCCGCCAAACGAACCCTAATCCTAAATAATACCCGGTATCCCAGCAAAGGCCGCCCTCATCTCGGCTGAACCACTATCAGAAGTAATCAGCGGAAGCTGGGTTTATTAATACTGGTTAATGTTTCTTCAGGAAACCAGGCCTGTTTTTTTAGAAAGACGCAATTACCAACCTGTTGCGGGTGGTTTAAATACGAATATTCATTATCCGGCTACAATTAAAGGCCGAATTTATTTTTAAATAAATACCTGGGCTAAGAACCTTATTTGAAAAGAAATGTATACCGAATTATTAGGATTTGAATTTAAATGCCTATATTTGTACCATTATTTATTATTAATTTTTTATGAAAACAGGTAAAGTAAAATTTTTCAACGAATCTAAAGGATTCGGATTCATTGTTTCTGATGATAACAACCAAGACATCTTCGTTCACCAGTCTGGTTTAGTACATGAGATTCGTGAGAATGACAGAGTTTCTTTTGAAGTTACAGAAGGAAAAAAAGGATTGAACGCGGTTAACGTAGAAAGAATCTAGTCTAAAAATATACGCTAATAGCGCACTGCTATTTTTGTTATTTGGGTCCCGTTTAGATAAAACTAAACGGGATTTTTTATGTCCTTTCTGATCGGTTAATAATGGTCGCCGCTGGTAAGTGGTTTATAAAAGTAGCAGTTAATAAAAAGCCCCGGTTTAACCGGAGCTTTTGGTTTTTTGTTCCTCTTTTACATTATTAATCAATTCCTGGGCTTCAGCCTTTTCTTCGGCAGTTGCTTTAGGGGCATCATGCTCATCGGCCACCTGGGGTTCGTAGTTTAGGCGAATCAGCATAGGGAAGTGGTCGGAACCGAAGCCTCTCAACCGTTTCAGCTGTATTAGCCGGAATGCCGGGTCGTAAAAAATATGATCCAGCGAATACCGGAAAAAAGGGATAAGGGCATTATAGGTGTTAAAAAAGCCCCGGCCAATTCGGGGGTCGAGCAAGCCGCTATTTTTCCGGAATAAATCTGTGGTATAGGACCAGGCCACATCATTTAAATCGCCAGCTACAATTGCAGCATACGGCGAAGCTTTGGCCATGCGGGCTACCTGTAACAATTCTCCTTCGCGGGTGTCGGTGTTTTTGTCGATATGCGGCGGCTGGGGATGGACGGTATAAAAAGCAAACTGCTTGCCCGAAGGTAACATTACAATCGAATAAAAAGACGGAATACCTTCTTCCACTAAAAACCTGATTTCCTCGTTCAGCAATTTAAA
>JAQBNV010000514.1 GCA_028288395.1 Adhaeribacter sp.
CTTTCCAAATCGTTCTGGAAAAGTATTTCTTTGCTTAGTAATTCCTGGGCTACAGTTTCGAGTTCGCTTAGTTTTTCGGATAGCAGGAACCTGGTTCTGTCGTAAGCAGCCTGAATAATTTTCCGTACTTCGTTGTCAATCGTCTGAGCAGTGGCTTCAGAATAAGGCTTAGTCATAGAATATTCGTTGGCACCTTTAGAATCGTAATACGAGATATGGCCTATTTTATCGTTCATACCGTACATGGTAACAATACTGTAAGCCATTTTGGTAATCCGTTCGAGGTCGCTTAAAGCGCCGGTAGATATTTTGCCAAATACGATGTCTTCTGCAGCCCGGCCGCCTAAAGCCATACACATTTCATCTATTAACTGCTCGGTAGTATACAGGAATTGCTCTTTTGGTAAATATTGGGCATAACCCAACGCGGCAATACCGCGGGGCACAATACTAACTTTAACCAAGGGATCGCAATGTTCCAGGAACCAACCCGCAATCGCGTGACCAGCTTCGTGGTAAGCCACAATTTTCTTTTCTTCCGGCGAAATAATTTTATTTTTCTTCTCTAAACCACCAATTACCCGGTCAATGGCATCGTAGAAGTCCTGCATTTCCACCTTCTTTTTATCACGACGGGCGGCAATTAGTGCGGCCTCGTTACAAACGTTGGCAATTTCAGCGCCGGCAAATCCGGGTGTCTGAGCAGATAATTTCTTTGCATCTACATCTTCAGATAAAGCCAGGGGGCCTAAATGCACTTTAAATATTTCGGTCCGGCCAATAAGATCGGGCTTGTCTATACTAATCTGGCGGTCGAAACGACCAGGTCTTAATAGCGCTGCATCCAGGGTATCGGGACGGTTGGTGGCCGCCAGAATAATAACGCCGGAATCAGTTGCAAAACCGTCCATTTCCACCAACAGCGAGTTTAGGGTATTTTCGCGCTCGTCGTTTCCACCTTGTACCTGGCCGCGGCTCCGCGACCGGCCAATGGCATCAATTTCATCAATAAAAATAATACAAGGCGCTTTGGCTTTGGCTTGCTTAAACAAATCGCGTACCCGGGCCGCACCTACACCCACAAACATTTCTACAAAGTCGGAACCCGAAAGAGAGAAGAAAGGCACATCGGCTTCACCGGCAACGGCTTTGGCCAGTAAAGTTTTACCGGTACCCGGAGGGCCCACCAGCAAAGCACCTTTCGGGATTTTACCACCCAAAATGGTGAACTTGCCCGGATTTTTGAGGAACTCTACTATCTCCTGGATTTCTTCTTTTGCTTCTTCCAGGCCAGCCACATCCTTAAACGTGATTTTTACTTTGTTATCGGCATCAAATAATGCTGCGCGGGATTTACCGATGTTAAATATCTGGCCGCCGGCACCGCCGGTAGTAACCCGCCGCATCAGGAACCAAAAACCAAACAGCATTAAAAGGATGAAGCCCCAGTTTACAAAAAATTCTGAGAAGCCGGTTCTTTCTTCAATGCTGTAACCGATGCGTTGGTCCTGCGGTACTTTTTCCTGTAGTTTAGTCAGGTCCTCTTTAAAACTTTCGCCGGTAAAAATGGGTAAGTAAAAATGAGGGCCTTGTTCGAGGGTAAGTACGTTACGGTTGGGTACAATTTTGCGGTACTTTTCGTTTTCCAGTGCTGTTGGATTTAACGTTACCTCTACAATATCCTTGTTTTTAATCACCACCAGTTTCTGAACATCACGGCTCAGGACCATGTCTTCGAACTGTTGCTGGTTAATTTGTACGGTAGCATTGGTGCGGTTAAAGTAAGCAATACCAAATATTAAGAATACCAGTGCAGCCAGCACCCACATTTGCATGGTGGGGCGTGGCGGCGTATTAGGCATATTTATTTTCTTTTTTTTAGGTGTTTTATCTATCATCTATTCTAAGATTCATTAATTTTAAGAACACGCGGTAATGCAAAATGTTCATTTACAATTAGGTTAATTGTTCTTCAATATACCGGATTGGCGCATCTCCCCAAAGTTCTTCTAAGGCATAAAACTGCCTTTTGTCTTTCAGGAAAATATGCACGACTACATCCACATAGTCCAGCAGAATCCATTCTTTATTCGTGCGGCCTTCGCTTTGCCAGGGATTTTGGTTTGTTATTTTAAAAACTTCTTCTTCTACGGCCCGGGCAATTGCGTCCAGTTGAGTATCGGAGTTAGCAGAACTTATTACAAAATAATCGGAAACAGCGTTGTTTAAGGACTTAAGGTCAATTACGCATATATCAGAAGCTTTCCTTTCCTGCATTCCTTTTACCACCAGCTCTGCCAATATGTCCGAATTGTCCTTAATCTTCGTTTTTTTCATTTGTTATAACTAAATTTGAATTACAATATTATAAAATTCTTTGCAGATAATCGCGCCACATACCTTATTTACAGGTAAGCAGTTAATATATTTACCACAATGCGACTCAACCAACCGTTTTGCGCAGGAACTTATTAACAAAAATAAAGCCATAGAAGGTTGTGTCGTAATTACCGACCGGCAAACCCATGGCCAGGGACAACGGGGTAATACCTGGGAGGCCGAACCTGGACAAAATATAACCTTATCGGTGATTCTGAAGCCTGCCTTTCTGGCGGTGCAGCATCAGTTTGACCTTAATATTTGTGTTTCGCTGGCTGTGCTGGATCTGGCCGGCCAGTTTTTGCCACCAAATCTTAAATTAAAATGGCCCAACGATTTATATTACGGAAATAAAAAAATTGGTGGTATTTTAATTCAAAATTCACTTAGTGGTCAGCTTATACAACATGCGGTAGTCGGAATTGGTTTAAATATCAACCAGCTTTTATTTGCGGTGCCAGGCGCCCAATCTTTCGCCCAAATTACGGGACATACTTATATATTGCGGGATGTTATTCAAAAGCTGCTCGAATTATTGGAAGTAAGGTATCTGCAACTGAAAGAAGGGAAAATCGCCGAGCTTAAGCCTCAATATCTGCAAAGCCTGTATCGCTACCAGGAAAAGCATGTTTACCGCATAAAGGACCAATTGGTACCGGGCACTATCGTTGGCTTAGACGAAATTGGTCGTTTGGGCGTAGACTTGGGCAACCACGTAGATTATTTTGATTTTAAGGAAATCGCTTTCATTCATTAGTCTGGTTCCGGGGAGTGGCGTAGGATAAATATTGTATGGGTAACAGAGTGCCATTAATATAAAATCAATTTGTAGTCTGCCAAATTGGTTCGGGTATGACACAATATCCTCCTGTACACTTGTCATCGTCGGGCATTAGAGAAGGTTTATTTCTGAGGGACTATAACCTTTCTGAAAAACAACGTATTTAATTTAGGATAGAGAGGACATTAATCTGTTTTTTTGTTATTTTTATCCTTTCTAAAATTATGATTTAAATTATATTTGCTGCGGTTTACTTTCAATTTATTCCTTCTTGTTTATTTTATTTATATATTTGGCAGTATTATTGCCTAGTTTATCTAGATACTAAATTTGTTAGGTAGCGCTCAAATAAAGCCAGCTAACGGGTTGTTATTTTTATAGGTCCTTGATTATTAGTTATGTAGGTTGTTTTACATATAGATGTACTGTGATTTATATTGGTTTTTAAAGATATAGATGTATATTTGAAGACCTTGTATTTCGGTTTGTCCATATTTAATATAATATATGATATGAAAATATTTACTAAAATATTTATTGCGGGTGTATTGCTGGTGGCTTATGGCACCGGATACAGCGCGAGCCTTACTTATGGTTTAAGAGGAGATGGTTTTTATCTCCCCAGCGATCCGATGGGTCCGCAGGTAAATACCCAAAGCTGGGCCTCATATTCAGGTTCGCGGCTGGCTAGTGCTTCTTTCTTAGGTGCCTTTGATTTTACCTCGCTTAATGCGGGACTGGCTAAAAGCATTAAATTACCGCAACGTTTTTCTAATAACTTTACGGCCAATACCTCCAAAGGAGCTATGTTGGGCGTACGTATGATTAACACCCATTCGTCTTTAGACGAAGGAACCGCCAAACCAACTTTGAGCGCTTATCCGAATCCTACCCGCGGCATCCTGGAAATTAAGCTGACGCAAGCGAGCCGGGAAGCTTATAAAATAACGCTCTCTAATACCATCGGTCAGGTCGTAAAAATTATCAAAGTGCCTGAATCGGCGCATAACTCCGGTATAAAACTGGATATTTCGACTTATCCGGCTGGCATATACTTTTACAGTCTGTTGATCAACGACAAAATGGTGGAAACCAAACGCCTGATTTTGCAACAATAAAATAAATATTATTTATGCTATAAAATAGCCGGCCCGGAAAGGCTGGCTATTTTTTTGAATTTATTTGAAGGCAATTCTTGTATAAGAGGTAATTTGCTTAATTTCGGGGATTATTTCTAAACCAGTTTATGAATAATTATAACAAGATTAACAATATTGTAGGTTGGATTGTCTTTTTAATTGCAGTAACCGTTTACGGCATCACGCTGGAACCTACCGCTAGTTTCTGGGATGCCGGCGAATTTATTGCCTGTTCTTATAAGTTGTTGGTGCCTCATCCGCCGGGAGCCCCTTTTTATTTACTCGTAGGCCGCATCTTCTCCATGTTTGCCGGCGACAATGTGCTCCTGGTAGCGCCTTTGATAAATTTTCTGTCGGGTTTGGTTAGTGCTTTTACAGTACTGTTCCTGTTCTGGGCTATTACCATAATGGCCCGCAAACTGGTGGTTAAAGATCTGGCCGCGCCAACCGTAGGACAAACGTTGCTTATTATGGGCAGCGGTGCGGTAGGAGCCCTCGCTTTTACATTCAGTGATTCTTTCTGGTTCTCGGCTGTAGAAGCCGAAGTATATGGCATGTCGGCCTTCTTTTCGGCTTTTGTTTTCTGGGCCATGCTCAAATGGGAAGGCAAAGCCAGCGAAGTGGCCTCCGATAAGTGGCTCATCCTGATCGCTTATATGGTGGGACTTTCTATTGGCGTTCACTTGCTAAACCTGCTGGCCATTCCGGCTTTGGCATTTATTTATTACTTCAGGAAAGCTCCCAAAACTACCCGCAAAGGCGCTATTATTACTTTCCTGTTCAGTACGCTCGTAATTGTGATTATTTTATGGGGTATTATCCCGGGTTTGCCCTCGCTGGCCGGTTCTTTCGAAGTTTTCTTTATTAATAATATTGGCCTACCGTTTGGCAGCGGAATTTTTATTTTCTTGGCCTTATTTATCGGACTTATTGTTTACGGTTTCCGGTACTCCTTCCGCCACAACAAACGTTATTTAAACACAGCGCTGCTGTGTTTAGTGTTTATTTTAATCGGGTATTCTTCTTACATGATTATCCCCATCCGCTCGGCCTATGACCCGCCGATTGATGAGAATGACCCGGAAAATATTGTAAGTTTTGTTTCTTACCTCAAACGCGAGCAGTACGGCGACCGGCCTTTGTTATTCGGACCGCAATTTACTGCTGAGGTGATTGATCAGGAGCAGGGCGATCCACGCTATATTAAAGGCAAAGATAAATACGAGATTGTCGACTATAAGGTAGAGCCGGTGTACGATCCGAAAGACATGAGCCTGCTGCCCCGTATTTACAGCAACCAGCCCATGCATATTCAGGAGTACAAAAAATGGGTGTCCATCGAAGAAGGGCGTAAGCCGACCATGGGCGAAAACCTGTCTTTCCTGATGAAGTACCAGTTGGGCCACATGTATTGGCGGTATTTTCTGTGGAACTTTGTGGGCCGCGACAGCGATGTGCAAAATGCCGGGGTTCTGTGGCCTGCCGAATCGAACCAGGGCTTACCCGAACGGGTAGCTGAAAGCAGGGCCCGAAATAATTTTTATATGCTGCCGCTGCTTTTGGGCATGGCTGGTTTGATTTTTCAGCTCCGGCGCAACCAACGGGATGCTTTTGTGGTAGGTTTGATATTTTTATTTACCGGATTGGCTATTGCCTTGTACTTGAATCAGCCGCCGGTAGAGCCGCGTGAGCGGGATTATACCTTTGCCGGTTCGTTTTTCGCATTCTCTATCTGGATAGGTTTAGGGGTATTGGCTGTAGCCGATTTGCTGCAGCGGATTATTAAAAGTGAGGTGGCCCGGGCGGCGGTAGTAACCTTACTTTGCTTAAGTGTGCCGATAATAATGATGGCTCAAGGTTGGGATGATCATGATCGTTCGGATCGTTATAATTCTGTCGATTCGGCCAAAAATCTGCTGAGTTCTCTCGCCCCCAATGCCATTATATTTACCAATGGCGATAACGACACGTTCCCGCTGTGGTATGCCCAGGAAGTAGAAGGATTCCGGACCGACGTACGGGTAGCAGTTTTAAGTTACCTGAACACCGATTGGTACATCGATCAGATGAAACGGCGGGCCTATAAATCCCAGCCGCTGCCTATTTCTTTGGAAATTGAAAATTACCGCCAGGGCACCAACGATTATTTGCCTTTTGTGGAAAGGCCCGAAGTAAAAGGCGGCATCGATTTAAAACGCTATATAGGTTTGGTAAAAGAAAACCACGAAGTGTTGCAGGTGGCGGCCCAGAATGCCAAACCATTTTTATCTTTCCCGACCAAAATATTTACCTTAGATGTCGACAAAGCGGCTGTAATCCGGCACCAAGCCGTTCCGCAGGATCGGCAGGGACAGATTCTGGACCAACTGAGCTGGAATGTTGGCAAATCGGCAATTGAAAAAAAGCACCTGGTTATACTGGATATTCTGGCCACCAATAACTGGGAGCGGCCGGTATATTTTTCTACTACCACCAGTTCGGCCGATTACCTGAACCTGCAGCCTTATTTTCAGCTGGAAGGCTTGGCTTACCGCATTGTGCCGGTAAAGAACCCGGATCCGGAAAGCGAAGGT
>JAQBNV010000533.1 GCA_028288395.1 Adhaeribacter sp.
AAATTTTCTGCCTCGTGTCCCAACTGATATATAGTTACCTTTTAGTTTATGAATGGAAGATAAATGCATTTTACATTTTTACAGTGGTGGTACCACCTCCCCGAAAAGTAATGTCTACCGGCGTATTCTTGGTCCAGGCACCACCGGTAAAGTCCGGCACATCAATGGAGTTAGAGCGGTTGGCTACCGACCATTCGCTTAGCGGGGCAATCGCGCTCCAGAGGGCGGCATCGTAAACGTCCTGGTCCAAGGGCAAGCCGTTGCGTAATAAATCTATCAGCCGCCAGTCCATTAAAAAGTCCATGCCGCCGTGGCCGCCTATTTTTTTAGCCATTTCGCCCAGCTTCTGAATCAGCTCCGGCTGGTATTTTTCTTCGAGTACTTTATACTCGGTTTCCGACAGCCATTTTTCGTGAGAAGTAGCAATTTTAGCCGGAGTGGGCCATTTGCGGGCCGCACCCTTGGTACCAGTTATGGCATGAATCCGGGAATACGGCATGTTCGAAGAAATATCGTGCTGAATCATGATGGTCCGGCCTTTTTTGGTGCGAACGGTAGTGGTATTCATGTTGCCGCGGTAGTTTTTATTCGCAAATTGATTATAAAAGCTATCCTGAGCCGCCAGCTTTTTGGCCGTATCAGCCATGGTAAAATCATTACTCGATACCGACACGAGGTAATCCATTTGGTCGCCCCGGTTAATATTCATTACCTGGCAGATAGGACCTAAACCATGCGTGGGATAGATGTTACCGTTCCGGAAATTTTCTTTCAGCCGCCACATGTCCTGGTAGCCGTTTTTATCAAAATTTAAATCAACCAGGTTGTGCAGGTAAGCGCCTTCGCCGTGGACAACTTCCCCGAAGAAACCTTGGCGGGCCATGTTCAGGGTCAGCATTTCGAAAAAATCATAGCAGCAGTTCTCCAGCATCATGCAATGTTTGCGGGTCCGTTCCGAAGTTTCTACTAACTGCCAGCATTCTTCCAGGGTAGTAGCCGCCGGTACTTCGATGGCTACGTGTTTACCCCGTTCCATTGCATATACGGCCATGGGCGTGTGCAAGTGCCAGGGCGTGGCAATATAAACCAGGTCAATATCCTGGCGGTCAACCAGCTCTTTCCACGATTCTTCTTTGCCGGAATAAGCCGTTGGTTTATGTGAACCACTCGCCAATATTTTTTGGGCGGCTGCCACCTTTTCCGGCCGCAAATCACATAACGCTTTGATATCAACGCCGGCTATTCGGTTTATGCGGTTAACCGCCCCGGGGCCCCGCTGGCCCAAGCCAATAAAACCAATGCGCACCGTATCCAGTTTTGGAGCAGCATAACCGCTCATGTTAAATACCTGACGATGCGTTTTCCCGGCCTGTTTCCGGACATCTTCTGCCCCAGCAATACCCCCGGAAGTGGCACAGGCATTTAACATACCGGCTCCAGCCAGGCTCATACCGGCTAGGCCGGCCCGTTTTAAAAATTCTCTGCGGTTATTCTCCATGGTTTATATAAATCTTACGGTTTAGCTATTAAATTCAGGGGTAGTTCCGATAAAAGTCGATGGGGTTCCGAAAGACCTTTGGGTGTAACCGGCCGGATTCGGTACAACTTACTTTCTGAATTACCCCTGCTGTTCTTGTTTAAAGTTAAGCAAATTGTACTTCTCCAAAAAATTCGGGTAAATGAAAGTTTGGCTCCTCGGCTTGAATATTATTCCAGGCTAAAAAATGCGGATGGGGTAGGTCATCGCCGCACTTATATACATTTACTTTGCCCGCCATGCCTTGTAAATCCGAAAAATAATGCCGGCAGAACACCTCTACCGGTATAACCAAAGTAAGTTGCCAGGTGGTAAGTAAATCGCCGTTAGCCGAAGCAGTTTTGTGCATGACCGCCAATCGTTTAATTTTATCTATTACTTTCCCGGGCAGCAGTTCCCGGTCTGTTTTGCTGCCACCAAATCCTAATCTACAGGTACCAAGACAATTGAATTCTAAATTATAATATTCAGCTTCCTGATTAAACGAAATAAAAAATTCGACGCAGCTATCTTTAAAAACCGGGTCGTTGGTTTGGCGGTATTTGGCCCGGACGGCTTGTTCGCTGACATAATATTTAATAAAAAGACAATTGCCGCTGTGGGCAACCGAAAATTTAGCCGAAGGCACGTAGCTATAAGCCGGCCAGGGGGCTTTATCAATATTTTGTTTCTCCTGGTTATCCAGTAGCATCGAAATTTCTTCGAGCGGCATTTGGCTATCTAACAAGGGCAAAAAAGGAATCTGAAGCTGTTGCATGGGTTTTAGTTAATTATCTGCCGTTGCCAAACGGGGGCTGGTACCGGCAATTTGGCTAATAATCTGCACCATTTGTTCCTGCCGGGCTTCCAGTTGTTTTACCAGTTGCAATTGCGCGCGGGCCCGTTGCAGGTTATGTTCCGGGAAATGAATTTTATAATAATTATCGCCGTCGATATAATCGGTGAGGAAGCGCAGGCCCATAATGTAGGGCAACAACAACACCCCGTAAGTAAGCGAAGCTAATTCGAACCGCGAGAGGAAGGTGCCGGTTTCTTCCAGAAAGCCTTCGGTAAAGCCCCGGAATAAATCCATGTTCACCGATATTTTTTCCAGATCTTTTTCGTCTTCAGCAGCGGTATTTACGGTCGTCCGGATGGCATCGCCGAAGTCGTACGCCACATAGCCGGGCATTACGGTATCCAGGTCAATTACGCATTGGGCTTTATCGCTGGCATCGAGCAAAACATTGTTGAACTTGGTATCATTGTGCGTGATGCGGAGCGGAATCTGACCGGATTGCCCCAGGCGCAACACGGTACCCATGGTTTCGGCGCGTTGCTCAATGGCCTGAATTTCGGCCTGCACCGCCTGTACCCGGCCCACCGGATCTTTGCGGATTGCTTCGCGAAAAAGTTGTAGCCGGCTGGCCAGGTTATGAAAATCCGGAATGGTATCGTGGAGTAAGTTTACCGGCAAATCGGCTAACAGCCGCTGAAATTTACCAAAAGCTTTTCCGCCTTCGTAGGCCTGCTGAGGCGTTTCTACAATATCGTAGGTTTGGGTTTTATCTATAAAATAATACAGGCGCCAGTAATTACCGGCTTCATCCCCAAAATACCACTGCCCGGTGCGGGTGGGCATTAAAGTAAGAACTTCTTTCCGGGGATTAGCGCCCGGTATGGCTACCAGTTTCTCGCGGAGATGATCGGTTACCCGTTTAATATTTTCCATCAGCGCCGGTACGTTTTTGAAAACGTGGTGATTTACGCGCTGCAACAAATAATCAGGATATTCGGGTTGGGCATTTTTTACCCGGAAAGTATCGTGAATATGACCTGAACCGTAAGATTTGATTTCGGCTACTTCTCCTTCGGTGACAAACTGCGCTACAATCGATTCTAAATTATAGCTTTCCGGACTGCTCTGTTTCATACTTATTTTGCGCTTTCAAAAGGTTCGTTCCATAAATTTTCCGGGTAAACACCCTGGTCTATCAGCCGGCGTAAGGTTTGCACTGCTACCGGCTTATCGGCGGGATAAGTTATGCCAAACCATTTTTCGGCGGTAGGCAAAACCTTTACCCGGGCTTTTCCGGTTTGCACCAGGTTATCTACCACGGCCGGCAGAAAGAACTCGGCTTTGGGTTCATTAGCCCGCTGGTCTAAAAACTGGCGAAAATTATTTTCGAAATAATCAAATACCGGGGCTGGAAAACCCGTCAGGTTCATCGAAACCACTTCCTCGCCAGTAAAATTTATTTCGCCATCCGGCGTCTGGGCCACAATTCCCTCGGCTGTTTCAACAATATGCGTTAACTCGGTTATGTCTAGCAAATACCCGTTCTGGTCGGTCCGGCAAATACCCCGTGAAACAGTACCGTGGTCCGATAAAGTATTGGCTAGTTTAAATCCAACCATGGCCGGCTCACCGCTGGTATCTTTTGATAAATAATCGGCCATTATTTTAAAAGAAGTATAGCCATAAAAATCATCGCCGTTTATCACGGCAAAAGGACCATTTATTTTCTGGCCGGCGACCCAAACGGCCTGCCCGGTGCCCCAGGGTTTTTGCCGGTTAGCAGGTACGGTGTACCCGACGGGTAAAATATCCAACTCCTGCAAAACATAATCGACCGCTATTTTGCCGGCAAACTTTGGCAGCAGTACTGCATTAAAATCCTCCAGAATAGACTCCCGGATAACAAAAACAACCCGATCAAAACCAGCTTTAATCGCATCGTAAACCGCGTACTCAATGATTGTTTCACCGCTGGGACCAAATTTTTCGAGTTGCTTCAGACTGCCATAGCGCGATGCCATGCCAGCAGCCAGCACCACCAAGGCCGGACGTATTGCCATTTTAATTTATTTTACTTTTTACCTCTTCCGAGGCGACCGGCTGCTACCTTCAAACCTATTAATATCGATTTCTATGGTAAAACCTGCTTTTTGATTAAAAGAATAGAACTGGTTTACCTTTCCGGCGACCTGATTCAGGGATTAAACATAAACATTTGTCTCTGGATATCCAATAAAATAAAAAAATATGTGCTCGTGCACAACGAAGATATATCCTATATGTGTACGAGCACTTAAACCCAGGGTGCTATTTTTATAAGGTGAAATAGCGTATTGAAAAAGCGGAGGAAGAACGGAAACTGGGGTTCTAAAATTTGTGGCTTCTCCTAAATTATTACGCGTGCCAGTAAAGACTGCTATTAGGCACATAAGAATGGCGGTAAAGCCGGTTGAGGGTTTATTTGGCACACAAAACCTATATAACAAGAAAGCTAACCGGTATAACCGGTTAGCTTTCTTGTAGCTACATATTAAAATACCCAACCCAAACCTGGGTACGACTATGTTTATTTAGAGGTATTTTGGGCAATATACATTTTATGACCTTTATTGCCGCCCGACATTAGGTAAGCCATTAAGTCTTTCAGTTCTTCCTCATTTAACCGGTTAATCATGCCCGGCATCATAATAGAAACATTCGAAACTTTAGAACTTACAACATCTTTCTTTAGAATTTCCCGGAGTTGATCCGGAGCGAACGGGTTCTGCGAAACCATATATTTATCGTTTTCTTCACTTATCTGACGGCCCAGCACCGAGCTACCATCCTTTAAAGTATAAATGGTAGCGGCATATTGATCCGAAATCACTTTACTCGGATGAATAATAGATTCCAACATGTCTTTAGAAGAGAAACGGGTACCCAACTGGGTTAAATCCGGGCCTACATTACCACCCTCGCCCCGCATGTTGTGGCAGGAAATACAGCGGGTAGCGGCAAACATGGCTTTCCCATTTTCAAAATTCCGGTTAGACAGCCCGCTCTCTACCAAAGGCAAGGCCGCTTCCATGGTCCAGGGCCGGCCGGGACCTTTGGGATTAGGTGCATTATTGGCCAAATCGTTACCGTTACTGCTAAGCAATCCTTCGCCCGAGAGGGTTTTATATTCAGCCAGCTTTTCGGGTGGTACAGTGGCCAGGGCCATTTGCCGCGATTTGTTAATAAAGCCGATGTAGCTTAAGCCGCCTTTGTAGTTAAAGGCATTCCGAATCCAGGTAAAATATTTTTCGTAGAGCGCGGGTGTCCAGCCGGTTTTAGCTCCGCCTAACACGGTTGCGTAAAACATTTGCTGGGCCGGTGGCGCTTTGGCCAGCATGTTGGCAATATCCAAACCGTATTGCGGATTCCGTAGTATTAAGCCGGGGGAGGCAGTATACATTTCTTTAGACGCCTGGTCATCCTGGGCTGTTGCCATCAGCGCCATCGTTTTCTCCACCGCTCTTGGGGCCCCGATGTGAACCAATATTTTGCTCAAGCCCCGGTTTAAATCATTGCTCTGAGCCGGATAGTGGGCATCTAAATAACTGCCTATCTGCGATTTTACCGCTGCATCCGGCATTCCCATCCGAACAATAACCAACTCGAAAGCGCGCAACAGATCGGATTTCTGGGTGTCGGAAAGCTGATCGTATTTGATGGTTGTTAAGGCTGTCAGGAGTTGATTTTTAACACTTTGATTTCCGTGGCGAGCCAGGGCAATAGCGGCCTGGGTTAAAGCAATCGGATCTTTTTCCTGCAATACGCGGTCCTGCCACTGGCTTACCGGTTGGTGTTCTACGGCAATACGCGCCGCATAGCGAATAAACCGATCTTCGTGTTTTAAGTAAGGCCAGGCAAACGCTACGCCGCCTTCTTTGGAAGGAGTATTATGATACTGCTCCAGATCTTTCCGGATCTTGCGTGCTTTTTTTACCTCGTCTGAAACCTTAACCGTAGCCAGTTTACCGTTGCTGAGGGTATTATTACCGTAAGTTACCCGGTACAAATCAGACTCCAGGCGCCGGCCACCGGTCAGGAAATACATGGCTCCGTCCGGTCCAATAACACCATCGGTTAAAGGCAAAGGTGCACCCGAAATAAACTCTTCCGCATCTGCGGTATAAGACGAGCCTTCGGGCTTTAAATGGATAGCATAAATAATCCCAAAACTCCAGTCAAAAGCAAAGAAAGCCCGGCGATATTTATCCGGAAAGCGGGCGCTCTGGCCGTACATAAAGTTAGTAGGAGAACCCTGACCTATATTTACAGCGGGTGGCAGGTTATCAGCAAAGGTAGGCGACCAGGAGCTGTTTCCGGTACGCCAGCCGAACTCGGAACCGCTTGTTACGTGCAAAATACGGGTGGGTTTGTACCAAGGCATCCCAAAGTCCCATTCCATATCCGAATCGTAGGCAAAAAGTTCACCTTCATCGTTAAAGTCAATATCGTACGTGTTGCGTAAGCCTCCGCCAATCATTTCCCAGTTAGTTCCCGTTGGGTCTATCTTGGCAATCCAGCCGGCCGGAGCCCGGCGATCGTTGGCATGCCCCCGCGGATCGGTGATCAACGGAATTAAATTATCTTCGCCCCATACTTTAGGTAACCGATAGGCATTCATTTGCGGCGGATCGGTAAAATTACCGGCCACTACGTATAATGATTTTTTATCGGGCGACAACCGAATGCTGTGCGGGCCGTGCTCGCCTTCACCTTTCAATTCTTTTATTAAAGTTACTTTTTCGTACTGGTCATCGCCGTTGGCATCCTCCAGCCGATAGAGACCGCTGGTTTTGCTAAACTCTTCGTTGCCCCGGTGGTTAACCATTACATAAAGGCTATTGAAAGCGTACAATAATCCCTGGGCATACCCCATTCCTATTTTGGGTTTAGCCGGATCGTTACCCGGTGCATCGGGGCCAATATTCAGTCTTTCTACGGTAGGCTTGGCAGCAGCAGAACCTACAGGAGGTACTTGCAGCCGGTACAGGAACCCATATTGGTCAGAGACAATCATCCGGCCTTTGTCGTCGAAGGTCATGGCTACCCACGATCCCTGCTTGTTTTCCGAAGGACTGTAGAGGTGTTCGGCCTGAAAACCGGCCGGTAATTTCAACTTTTGTACCCTGGGGTCGGTAGATTGAAACATCTTGGCGCCAGCAGCCAACTCCTGTTCATTGGCTGTTTTTGCGTCTTTTACGTTACGACAGGAATTAACAAAAAAAATGGATACCGCTAGTGTGAAAAGTACTATTAGTGGTGATTTGTTCCGATTCATACTGTTCATTAATTATGGTTTTTTATAGGCGTGGTTATGGGTGATTGGGGTAATAAAAGGTAAGTTAATTTAAGCACTTTCATCCGCATTTGTAAATATTTTTTAATTTAGGCAGGTTCATTATTCTTTCCATCCTGTAGTGTCCTGCCCGCACCCAGCAGTAACCCTTCCGGCAAAAGACACCCTGCTTATTACCCAAAGTTAACAGCTAGTAAAACACTAATTATAAAGTGTTTACAACAAAAATAAAACAGACACTAGTTTCTGCGTGCCTGGCTGGGCTTACCACAAGTTAAACAAATTTTTATGCAGTATAAATAACCCAAAGCCGGCATTATTTTACCTAATGGCCAAAAGCAAACCGGGAAAATAAACCTTTTAAACTGGCCGCCGCCCTTTGGGCAGTAGCCCCGGAGAATAATTTCCTTCGCCAAAGAAAGACCCTGGTTTACCCGATTAAGATAAATATTTTAAAAAATTTAGTTCTTCTGCTTCCAGAACCGCGGCGGTTACTTAGATTAGCGGGAACAAAAGCAACCGGAATCCACCTTATTTAAATATTTGCATGCATTTGAGCCAGGATTATTTGCTGGAAGTACATAAACTTTCCAAATCTTTTTCGGGGGTGCTTGCCCTGGATAAGGTAAGTTTAAAAATAAAGTCCGGCGAAGTGCACGCGTTAATGGGTGAGAATGGGGCCGGAAAATCTACGCTGATGAATATTCTGGCGGGCCTGCTCTCCCCGGATGCCGGTGAAATCATTTTTGAAGGCACGCGCTTGCAAGGCCACAAAGAACTAAAATTATTATGCGCCGGCATTTCCATGATTCACCAGGAAATGCTGCTGGTACCCGAAATGACGGTGGCGCAGAATATATTTCTCGGGAAGGAAATCCGAAAAGGGAAATCCTGGTGGTTAGACGAGCGGCAACTAAACCAGCAGGCAACCGAGTTGCTGGCTCCGCTGGACGTAGCAATAGACGCCAGAATGCCGATGAAGGGTTTAAGTGTGGCCCAAATGCAAATGGTAGAAATAGTAAAAGCTATTTCTAAAAAGGCCAAAATCATTATCATGGATGAACCGACCTCGGCCCTGTCGGATAAAGAAGTAAGTACGCTTTTTAAGATTATCCGGGATTTAAAAGCTCAAGGGGTAGCTATTATATATATATCGCACAAAATGGAAGAAATATTTACGGTAGCCGATACCATTACGGTGTTGCGCGACGGGAAATATATTCAAACCAAACCAGCGGCCGAGCTAAATAATGATTCTTTAATTTCCCTGATGGTGGGCCGGGAGCTGAATACCATGTTCCCGGAGAGCCCCGGCCCGAAAGGTAAAGTGGTGCTGGAAGTAAAAAAGCTGGGACGGCAGGGTATATTTTCCGATATCAGTTTCGACGTTTGCGCCGGCGAGGTGTTGGGCATCGCCGGCCTGATGGGTGCTGGCCGGACGGAAATTGCGCGGGCCATTTACGGCCTGGATCAACCCGACACGGGTGACATTTATATTAAAGGCATAAAAACTGTTATAAAATCGCCCCAGGAGGCCATTAAAAACCGGATTGGTTATGTAAGCGAAGACCGGAAAGTGCTGGGATTGGTGCTGGGCATGTCGGTAAAGGAAAATATTACCCTAACCAGCTTAAAAACACATCAGCGGGGCCCGTTTATAAAAAACGACAGTGAGCGTGCAGCGGTAAACAACATGGTCCAGGCCTTGCGCATCAAAGTCGCACACACCGACCAGCCGGTGAAAAGCCTGAGTGGCGGCAACCAGCAAAAAGTGGTAATTGCCAAGGTGCTGCTGGCCGCTCCCGAACTTATTATCCTGGATGAACCCACCCGGGGTATAGATGTGGGGGCGAAATTTGAAATCTATAAACTAATAAAAGAACTCGCCGCTAAAGGCCTCGCCGTGATCATGATTTCATCGGAACTGCCGGAAATATTAGGCATGAGCGATCGGATTCTGGTAATTGCCAACGGCCGCCAAACCGCCACGTTGTTAAAAGCAGAAGCCACCCAGGAAAATATTATGCACCACGCGATGCCGCAATAGCCGCCACTTTAATCTTTTAAAATGAAAAACAGTTCTCCTCTCATTTCTAAATATCCGGGCCTGAAGTTAAATATTGGTAAATACGGGCTTTTGCTGGCCTTAATTTTATTATGCACCACCCTGGCTATCATTACCCCTAAGTTTTTAACCTGGCCCAACCTCATGATTATTGTAACCCAGGTTACCATCAATGCGCTGCTGGCTTTTGGCGTTACCTACGTTATTATTACCGGTGGCATTGATCTTTCGCTGGGTTCTATTGTGGCGGTTACAAGCGTGGTTACGGCCTCTTTTGCCCACCCTGATACTTATTCGCTGGTAGTGCCGCTGGGCCTGGGCTTACTCGTCGGAATGGCTTTTGGTGCTTTTAACGGCCTGGTGATTACCAAGGGCAAGGTGCCGCCTTTTATCGTTACCCTGGGCACCATGACCATCGGCCGGGGCCTGGCGCTGATCATGAGCAATGGCCGCCCGATTTCCAACCTTTCCGATTCTTTTAATTACATTGGCGGGGGCCAGCTGTTCGGCATTCCAGTACCCATCGTTATCTTGGCCGTGGTTTTTATTATTTGTACGCTGCTGCTTAAAAAGACCATTATGGGCCGATACGTTTACGCCGTGGGTGGGAACGAACAGGCTGCCCGGGCTTCGGGTATCAGCGTGAACAAAGTAAAAATGTTTGTCTATACCTTGGGTGGCGGATTGGCAGCCCTGGCCGGCATTATTTTAACTTCCCGTATTTCTACCGGTCAGCCCAATGTGGGCATTGGTTTTGAGCTGAGTGCCATTGCGGCGGCCATTATCGGGGGCACCAGTACTTCGGGCGGTGTGGGGAGCATCACCGGCACCTTGCTGGGCGCGTTGCTCATTGGGGTTATCAGCAACAGCCTCGACCTATTAAATGTTACTTCTTACTACCAGTTGGTAGTAATGGGACTCATTATTATCAGTGCCGTTTTGCTGGATAGCTTAAATAAGAATAAAGCAAATTAGAACGCTGGATGTTAGCCGCTGGAAATTAGATATTAAATATAAAATTTTCGTCTTCGGACGGAAGAGGCCGGATGTATGATTGCTAAAAAATGGGAGCTACAAATTTACCACCAGCAAAAGCATTTTTTACCTATTTTTAGTACTTACCTATATTTGTAACTTTAGATAAATTACTGATGCACCATAAATTGTATAAAAATATCGCCTTTGCCGCTCTTTTTACCACCTTCCTTTTTTCCGGATGTAACCGGGGGCAAAGTGAAGAAAGTGGCAGTGAAAAACTCGTAATTGGCGCTACCATGCTGAGTATGCAAAACGAATTTATTGTGAATATCAGCGATGAGATGGAAAAGAAAGCCGAAGAATTAGGAGTTGAGTTGGTATTGGTAGATGCAGAGCGCTCGGCCTTAAAACAGGTAGAACAGGTAGAAAGCTTTATTGCGCAAGGCGTAGATGCCATTATCCTGAATCCCTGCGAAGTAGAAGCCAGTTCAGCGGCGGTGCAAAAGGCCTTAACGGCCAATATTCCCATTATCAATGTAAACTCCGCCACCAGCGCTGCGCCCACTGCTTTTGTAGGTTCCGATGATGTAGAGTCGGGCCGGATTGCCATGAAACACATCGCCGAAAAATTAGGTGGAAAAGGCAATGTATTTATCATTCACGGCTATATGGGCCAGGCCGCCCAAATTCAACGGGACAAAGGTGCGAAAGAAGTTTTAAGAGATTATCCGGGCATTAAACTGGTGGCTGAACAAACCGGCGAATGGGACCGCTCGAAAGCCATGTCGCTGACCGAAAACTGGATCCAATCGCACGGGAATAAAATAGATGCCATTTTTGCGCACAACGACGAGATGGGTATGGGCGCTGTAAAGGCCCTGGAAAATGCCAACTTAAAAAAAGAGGTAATAGTTGTCAGCATTGATGCCATAAACGATGCCGTGCAGGCTGTTAAAAAAGGCAGACTTGACGCCACCGTATTCCAGAATGCCCATGAACAAGGCGGGAAAGCCATCGAAACGGCCGTAAAAATAGCAAAAGGAGAACCGTACGAAAAAGAAGTGATGGTACCTTTTAAATTAATCACCCAGGCCAATGTGGCAGAGATTGCCGACTAAGTTTGAGAAAAGGTTGAATATATACTCCTCGTATTGTGCAATAGTAAGTAAGGGTATATATTTTTGTTTCTGCTCATTAATAATAGCACTTACGCAAAGCCGCCCTAGCCGCGTCTTTTGACCGGCAAGTTGTTAGTAAATATACCCAACAATAGATCTTTTAACCTTTAGGGTAGTATTTTTGCGTAATTTCTATAGTTAAATAAAAATACCAATGTGCCATCCCCCAGCCTGCCCCCAAAGGTAGCACGTTTGCAGTTTAGCTATTATATGGAAAAGTTTTGGCATATCAGGTGACAAGCCAAGGAGAAAAATTTAAAGGTTAACTATACACCTTTGGCTTTAAACCAAATTATATTCCCAGCCTTAAAACAGGTTGAAGCAGCCCCGGCAGGCTTTAAAATTACCAGTCAGAATATTTCCATTTACTTGCTGCAACCCAAGTGGAGAGTTGCGATTCCTGAAAAAAAATTAAAAAATATTAAAAAAATAGGTTTTAAATCCTTACATTAAGGGTTGATTCTTTGCCGCTTACCCCA
Organism: Adhaeribacter sp.; assembly: GCA_028288395.1. Lineage (GTDB taxonomy): Bacteria > Bacteroidota > Bacteroidia > Cytophagales > Hymenobacteraceae > Adhaeribacter. The sequence goes on from JAQBNV010000533.1 coordinate 12,348, forward strand.
AAACCTGCGCTTTCTGTCAGGGATATTTCATTTTTCCGAATATTTTAATTAATCCAGAACTGATAGTACCCTTGTAAGAATTTAGCTAACCATTTATTCAAACGCTTTTTTTTATGCTTCGGAAACTTTATTATTTGCTAGGAATAATTGCCGCCACCGGAGTCATACAAGGCTGTAATTCCAGTCCAGGCTATAAGGCCGCCGCCGAAAAGGTACCGGACCAAATCAGTTATAACTTTGATGTCCGGCCCATTCTTTCGGATAATTGTTTTGCCTGCCACGGTCCGGATGCGAACAAACGCGAAGCCGGGTTGCGCCTGGATATTGCTTCGGAAGCCTACAAAGCCTTAGCAGAAAACCCGACGGCCCACGCCCTGGTGCCGGGAAAACCAGAATTATCGGCCGTATATGAACGAATTTCGAGTGCTGATACCGCCCTGGTTATGCCGCCGGCTGGTTCTAACCTTAAACTAACCGCCCACGAAATAGAGGTGATTCAGAAATGGATAAAACAAGGTGCCAAATACGAATCGCACTGGGCATTTGTAGCCCCTAAAAAACCAGCTTTACCAGCAGTAAAACAAAAAGATTGGCCCCGGAACCAGATTGATTATTTTGTACTGGAGAAACAAGAGCAGAAAGGCTTAGCGCCGAACCCCGAAGCAGATAAAGAGCGCTTACTCAAACGCGTAAGCCTGGACCTGATCGGTTTGCCTCCTAGCATCGAACTGATGGACCGCTTCCTGGCCGATACCAGCGCCAACGCTTACGAAAAAATAGTGGATGAACTGCTGCAAAACCCGGCTTACGGCGAAAAAATGGCCGTAAGTTGGCTGGATGTAGCCCGTTACGCCGATTCACACGGGTTTCAGGACGATGGCTACCGCACCCAGTGGCCCTGGCGCGATTGGGTAATCCATGCCCTGAACAAAAATATGTCTTACAAGGATTTTATTTCCTGGCAACTGGCCGGCGATTTAATGCCTAACGCCACAAAAGAACAAATACTGGCTACCGGCTTTAACCGCAACCACAAAATTACCGAAGAAGGCGGCGTAGTAGACGAAGAATACCGGGTGATGTACGTAACCGACCGCAGCGATACCTTTGGCAAATCCCTGATTGGCGTTACCATGGAGTGTGCCCGGTGCCACGACCACAAATACGATCCGTTTTCCCAGAAAGAATATTACCAGCTTTACTCCTTTTTCAACAACGTAAAAGAGGTGGGCATAGAATCGGTAATCGGCGGCCCCGAAACCTACGCCAAAAAACCATTCATCGAAATCAGCAACGAAGAAGTAAAAAATATTCTGACCTTCATCAATAAACCCGACACCAGCCGCCTGATTGTATCGGTAATGGGTGACCTGGATTCGTTGCGGAAAACCCATATCCTTAGCCGGGGCGCTTACGATGCGCCGGCCGAAGAAGTACAACCCGGTACACCCAAAGCAATATTACCTTTCAATAATTTATACCCCAAAAACCGGTTGGGCCTGGCCCAGTGGTTATTCGACAAAAAAAATCCGCTTACGGCCCGGGTATACGTAAACCGGGTATGGCAGGAGTTTTTTGGGAAAGGCCTGGTAAAAACTTCCGGCGATTTTGGCATGCAGGGCGAATTACCCTCACACCCGGCCCTACTCGACTGGCTGGCGGTAGATTTCCGGGACCACGGCTGGGATATTAAGCGCCTCGTGAAGCAACTCGTTACCTCAGCCACTTACCGGCAATCGGCGGTAATACCTCCGGAAAAATTAAAAACTGATCCGGATAATATTTTCCTCGCCCGGGCACCCCGGTACCGTATCCAGGCCGAATTTGTGCGAGATTTGGTACTGGCCAGTAGCGGCCTGCTAAACAAAACTATTGGGGGCCCCAGCGTAAAGCCCTATCAGCCGCCGGGCCTGTGGGAAGGCGCCACCTCCGGCCGCGGCCTGCTTTCGGTTTATAAACAGGATCATGGTTCCAGCCTTTACCGCCGGGGCATGTACACATTTATTAAAAGGACGGTGCCGCCACCCAGCATGGGTATTTTTGACGCCAGCAATCGCGACCAGTGCGAAATAAGGCGACTAAATACCAATACCCCCTTGCAAGCTTTGATTATGATGAATGATCCAGCCGTGTTGGAAGCTTCGCGGGTATTTGCGGCGAAACTCTTAAACGATAAAAGTACCGCTAATGATAAAATCCGAAAGGCTTTCCGGGCAATCGTTTGCCGGCAACCCAACCCCAAAGAAATGCAACTGCTCACCAACTATTACCAGGAGGAGCTCAAAACCCTAAAAACGCCCACCGCCGAAAAACTGCTGGCTGTGGGAGAATATCCCTTACCTACCAACCTGGATAAGACTAAGCTGGCAGCGTTGATGCAGGTTGTTACCACCATTTATAATTTAGAAGAAACCCTTTCAAAATCCTGAACCATGGAAAAAGAAATTCTGGAACACGGCTTTAACTTTAACCGCCGCCACTTCTTGTCCAAGCTAAGTTTAGGGCTGGGCAGCGTAGCTTTGGGATCTTTATTAATTCCGGATCTGTTTAAAGGCAGTGGCCTGGATGAGTCTGGTTTAACGCCGGGCATTCCGCATTTTGCACCCAAAGCCAAACGGGTTATTTACCTGTTCCAGAACGGCGCGCCCTCGCAACTCGAATCTTTCGACTACAAACCCAGGCTGCGCGACCTGCATGGGCAGGAAATACCGTCCTCGGTGCGGGGCAACCAGCGCTTAACCGGCATGACCGCTAACCAGGATTCTTTTCCGCTCGTCGGTTCTTTCGTCGATTTTAAACAATACGGCGAGTCGCGGGCCTGGGTAAGTGATCTGTTTCCGCACACGGCTAAAATAGTAGACGATATCTGCATCGTGAAGTCAATGTTTACCGAAGCCATCAACCACGACCCGGCGCTAACTTTTGTGCAAACCGGTTCGCAGCAAGGTAACCGGCCCAGCATGGGCGCCTGGCTGAGTTACGGATTGGGCAGCGAAAACAAGAATTTGCCGGCTTTTACGGTGTTGCTATCGCGGGGCATTGGCAACGGGCAGGGCGTTTATTCAAAACTCTGGACCAATGGCTTTCTCGATTCTATTCACCAGGGCGTGCAGTTTAGCAAAGGCGAAGATCCGGTGCTCTATATCAGAGATCCGGAGGGCATGGATAGGCACGCCCGCCGGAAAATGCTGGATAATTTATCGGACCTGAACCAACTGGCTTACGAAGAATTTGGCGACCCCGAGATAAGCACCAAAGTGCAGCAATACGAAATGGCGTACCGCATGCAAACCGCTGTACCCGAAGTAATGGATCTCTCCAAAGAACCCGACGATGTGATAAAACTGTACGGCCCGGAATGCCTGGTACCGGGCACTTTTGCGGCCAATTGTTTGCTGGCCCGCAAGCTATCCGAAAACGGCGTCCGGTTTGTGCAACTATACCACCAGGGCTGGGACCAGCACGGCAATTTACCTTTCGAGATTACGAGCCAGGCCAAAGATGTAGACCAGGCTTCGGCCGCCCTGATAACTGATTTAAAACAAAGAGGTTTGCTCGACGAAACGCTGGTAATTTGGGGGGGCGAATTTGGCCGTACCAGTTACAGCCAGGGCAAACTGACCAAAGACAATTACGGGCGGGATCATCATCCGCGCTGCTTTAGCATCTGGATGGCCGGCGGCGGCGTAAAGCCCGGCATTGTATACGGCGATACCGATGATTTTGGGTATAATGTAATCAAAGATCCGGTACACGTACATGATTTTCAGGCTACTGTTATGCACCAGTTGGGGCTTGATCACGAAAAGCTTGTTTTTAAACACCTGGGCCGCCGTTACCGGCTTACCGATGTTTCGGGCAAAGTAGTAAAAGACCTGTTGGTGTAAATTCAAAAGGCTATTATTGTGTGCAAATGAGGCGTATAATTGGCATTAAACATCCCCTTACTTCCTTCAAAGAAGGTTTTCTAAGACGTAAGATTATTTTCCAGAGGCATTTATTAGCTGGCATCAAATAGCTTGGCTGGCGCAAGTGTTAAGCGAAGCGTCACTTGTGCCTAAACATGCCAGGACGCTCGCGACAGGAATGCTCTCTCTTTGTTGTTCAGGTTATCTGACAGCAAATGTTCTTTAACCCGGTATAATTTTAACTAATATTTCGCTCTTAAAAATGAAAAGCAACCTAAAGGGTTATGCCGAAAATTTACTTTTTGCTTTAAATATTTTAATTCTTTTCTTAATCCTCTTTGAAAACCAGATAACTGTGCCGGCCTGGCTGCAGCCCGTGGGCAGAATGCACCCGATGCTCCTGCATTTTCCGATTGTGTTGCTACTACTGGCCATGGTGCTGGAGTTTTTTCGTTTTAAAACCGCCTACAGCACCCAGGAATTATACCGCAGTTTTACGGCTAACTTATTATTAGCGGGCATTCTTTTATCGGCCGTAACTATTTTAATGGGTTTATTTTTATCGAAAGAAGAGGGCTACGAGGGGGCCGTATTGCGGTGGCATAAATGGCTGGGCGTAAGTGTTTTATTTTTTACTTCTATTATTTACTGGAGCCGGCAGGCCGGTTGGTATACCGATCGGGTAGCCAAAACCGGGGCCGTTATTACTACCTTTTCGCTCATTTTTGTCGGGCATTATGGTGCCATTTTAACCCATGGCGAAAATTTTATTCTGGCACCCGTTACCATTACCAAAGCCCCTGCCGTACCGCTGAACGATGCTATCCTGTTTAATCACGTTGTGCAGCCTATTTTCGAAAAAAAATGCATCAGTTGC
>JAQBNV010000560.1 GCA_028288395.1 Adhaeribacter sp.
AGTTACTTTGGGAGTAGTAGCGGCGGCGTCTACTGTATTCAGGCCAGGTTCTGGTTCAGCATTTGGCGGAGCACTTACAGATGCAAAAGAGTTGTCATTTTCGGTTGCATCGGGTTCGCTCGCGGCGGACCCTACGGGCGGCGTTTCGCCCACCACCGGCACAGCCGGTGGCGGTGGAATTATTTCGTGTATGGCTACTGCTCCGCCTATTATATTTTCCGTCGAATTAATTTCCGTAGCAGGGGGGTGTGATTCTTCATTTTTACGGGAATTTAATTCTGCCAATCTTCTTTCCAGAATACGCTGCGGATTTTCGGAAGTATCTTCTGCTCCATTATCCGTGGTATTATTTGTAGTGTCCACCATAGTTTTAAACTTATATCTGATAAAAGCCCGCTTCTCTAGTTTAAGCTGGGGTCGATGGGGTAATTGGCCAATACTTTGTATTTACCACCCATCTGCTTCAGGATTTCCCGCCAAAGCGTATCCTGGTTCAAATTAAATAAATTATCCGTTGCTTTATTATTAACTATCCAAACATTATTTTCAATTTCTTCTTCTAACTGGCCCGGCGACCAGCCGGAATAACCTAAAAAGAATTGAATATCATCGGGAGCAATTGCACCGGTGGCAAGTAAAACTTTTAATTTTTCGTAATCGCCCCCCCAATATACGGAATTTCCCAAAGATATAGATTCTTCCAGGGCTTCCACCTGGTGCAGGTAATGCAAAGTATTGTACTGCATAGGACCGCCAATATTTAATTCCATATCCGTGTTATACTGCTCGATGTCCAATACATCCGAGAGTTTTAAATTGGATTTCCGGTTTAACACCAAGCCAAAAGATCCTTCTTCATCGTGCCGGCAAATTAAAACAACCGTTCTTTCAAAATTTGGGTCTCCCATGAAAGGTTCGGAAATAAGAATAGAGCCACTTCTAACTTTTTTCATTTTGATTTCTAAATTTAATCGGGCAACTTTTAGAGTTTCAGTGCGGTAAAATGATACCGGCTTAAAAACATTAGTTTAAAATATTACCACTTTCCTTTAGTACGCATGTTCTTATATGAATCGTATAAAATTTGGTTTAGTTTTTTAACTCCTATTTTTAGATTATTAATTTTTCCGGGTTTTCAGGCTAAAAATATTTGGCCGAATGAGAAAGAATTATCTTTAATACATTGGAAAACAGGGCTATCAGGTTTAAGCTGGATTTAAAATATCAGGTAATTTAAAATATGCCGGAAACCCCGGCTGTTCCCACTTATTCCGGCATCATAGATTTTATTTATAAGATCCCGCTCCTATTTCGCTTTACCGCACCGCTTATATTTTCCGGATTTTAAGGATAAATTTCTATCTTGCATCATCCAAAAAATACCTGATTTATGCTTGAAAAATTAGATTTAGCGGCCATCCGTAAAAATTATTCTTTGCGTGAATTAACCGAGGAAACTGTACTGGACAATCCAATTTCGCAGTTTAACCAATGGATGCAGGAGGCCTTGATGGCCCAGATAGATGAACCTACCGCAATGGTGCTCTCTACGGCTAATGCGGCAGGCCAGCCTTCGGCCCGCGTGGGTCTGCTAAAAGCGGTGGAAGAAGGCAGGTTTATTTTCTACTCTAATTATAACAGTCGCAAGGGGCAGGAAATTGCCGCTAACGACCGGGTAGCGCTTACTTTTTTCTGGCCGGCCCTTGAAAGACAAGTACGCATCGAAGGACAGGTGCGGCAGGTGAATCCGATTATTTCCGATGAATATTTTGCCATTCGCCCCCGGGGTAGCCAGGTGGGTGCCTGGGCATCTCCGCAAAGCCAGCCGATTGCCAGCCGTCGGGAGTTGGAAGAAACAACTGCTGCCTATCAGCAACAATTCGGAGCGGAAACGCCGATCCCGCGGCCGGCACACTGGGGTGGTTATGGCGTACTACCAACTTACGTAGAGTTCTGGCAAGGTGGCGCTAACCGGTTGCACGACCGCCTGACGTTTTCCCGCCCCGGACCAGAACAAAACTGGCGTTTGCAAAGGCTAGCGCCCTAACCGCTCACCTTCCCTTTAGTAAATAAGTGAGTTAGACATAATTTAGTCTCACAAACCGCAACGAATAATTAAAATCAAATGCTAATACATGGCTGAAATACGTCCGATAAAAGGCTGGCGCTACAATAGTGCCTTGGGTGAATCCATTGCGGCACTTACATCTCCCCTTTTTGATGTGGTTTCAGAAAAACAATGCGCAGCCCTTTACCAGCAACCGCTTAACAGTATTCACTTATCGGTTCCGGCCGGACCGGATGCCGCAGATAAGGCCGCCGAATTGCTGGCAGCATGGAAAAAAACCGAAGTCCTGAAACAGGATGTATTGCCAGCTATTTACGTTTACTACCAATATTTTTCGCTGCCCGGCAACCACCAGGAATTTTGCCGTAAAGGATTTATGTGCCACCTCAAGGCTTATGATTGGTCGGAAAATATACTGCTGCGGCACGAAAATACCATACCGGGCTCGGTAAACGACCGCCTGGAATTACTGCAAAAAACGCTGCTGCAAACCAGCGCTACCCACGGCCTGTATACCGACCCGGATTTTACCCTCGAAAAATACCTCGACGAAAGCATGCAAGCCCCCCTTTACGAAACCGAGGACTACCAGGGAGCCCGCGATGTGCTGGCCGTGATCCAGGATCTGGCAGTTATCCGGGAGTTTTGCCGGGTTCTGGCCGATAAGCAGATTTTATTAGCGGATGGCCATCACCGCTACGAAAGTTCGCTGACTTACCGCAAAAAAATGATGGCCCTTAATCCGGAACATACCGGCCAGGAAGCGTATAATTATCACTTTATATACTTGACCAATACCGAAAGTGATGACCTCAAAATATTGCCAACCCACCGGGTATTAACCGATTTGCCAGGTACGAATGAAGAATTCCTGGAAAAATTGTCCCAATATTTCTATATTCTGCCGGTGGCAGACGCTTACGATTTAACCGAAATAATTGCGGGCAAGCACTGGGCTTTTGGTTTGTATATTGGTGGGCAGGCTTATAAAATCAGGCTTAAACCCGAAGTACATCCGGAAATAGACTGGAATTTACCGGCGGTGGTGAAAGAACTGGATCTGACCGTGCTGCATTATTTTGTTTTCGAAGGGATTATCGGCATTCGCCGCAATCACCAGCGTAATTTTACACCTTTAAAATACATTCGTAATTTCAGCCAATGTTTAACCCTGGTAGATGCCGGCCAGGCGCGGGCGGCTTTTATTACAAACGAAGTAACCATGGACGAGGTAAAGAAAGTATGTTACAGCGGGGCTATGATGCCGCCCAAATCAACCTTTTTTTATCCGAAAGTAATAACCGGCTTTTTATTCAGCTCTATCGAACCACATGAATTTGAATCGGAAATTGATTCTTGCTTCCAACTCTCCCCGCCGGAAAGAACTGCTGGGTAAGCTGGATTTAATATTTGAAGTTAAAATAAAAGATATACCCGAAGATTATCCGGCGCATCTGCAACGGGCAGCGGTGGCAGAATATTTAGCCAGCTACAAAGCGGAAGCTTACCGCGAAGAATTGCAGGACGAAATTTTAATTGCTGCCGATACCATCGTCTGCCTGGATAATTTGATTTTAAATAAACCTAATGACGAAAAAGAAGCCGTACAGATGCTGCGTATACTTTCGGGTAAAGTACACGAAGTAATTACGGGGGTTTGTTTGCTTAGCCGGGAAAAGAAAATAATATTTCATGATCTTACCCGCGTGCATTTTAAAGTGCTTTCGGAAGCAGAAATAGCGTTTTATGTGCAGCATTATCAACCATTCGATAAAGCGGGCGCTTACGGCGCCCAGGAATGGATGGGTATGGTTGCCATCGACCGGATAGAAGGATCATACTTTAATGTGATGGGTTTACCGGTTCATCAATTATATACCCGCTTGCAGCAATTCTAAAAGAGATTTTCCGGCACTAATAAATTCCCATCAAATAGATCTTGGAGTTTTGGTAAAACTCTTATTTGCGGATTCTTACTTTCTTCCAGAACGTAGCATCAGCCGTTTTTACTTCGATGGCGTATAAACCCGGGTTTAACCGGCCGATATCCAGGGTATGGCTGCTCCGCTCAGGGGCAGCCGAAAGCGTACTGGCATACAATACTTTACCGGCATTATTTTTTACCTACAGAAAACCGGTTTGGTTTAAAAGCTGGTCAAATTTCAGGAGGAAAGTTCCGGTTTTTTTATTTTCCTGCACCATAATTCCCGAAAGAGTAGATGCTTCGTGGTATTTATATTTTGAGCTTTCTTTTTTAAGCGCACCTGGTTTATCTTTTCCGACAATAGTTTGATAAGCCCAGGTATTCGCGGCAAAGGAGTTAAACGCCACCACCAGACCAAAACTGATAAATAGTTGGGATACTTTCATGGGAATAAATATTAAGTAAATGGAAATATTAGCTAAGAGCGCTTAATGCATAATTCGTTCCAACTATTTTGCGGTAAGTAGTACTATTAAAATTAACTTTATACCGGATATTTAAGTACAAACAAAACTTTGCTTTACCTATAAAAAATATTAAACTACACTATGGAATACAGAAGATTTGGCCGGACCAACTGGGAAGTAAGCGAAATTGGTTATGGCATGTGGGGCCTGGCCGGCTGGACCGGTTCGGAAGCCTCGGAATACGAAAGAGCCCTGGATTTAGCCGTAGAACGGGGCTGTAACTTTTTTGATACAGCCTGGGGTTACGGCGAAGGAAAAAGCGAAGAAGTGCTGGGACAACTGCAAAAGCGCCACGCCGCGAAAAACCTGTACCTGGCCACCAAAATACCACCTAAAAATTTTAAATGGCCATCTAAAGCCGGTTATAAGCTGGAAGATTGTTTTCCGGCCGACCACATCAAAGAATATACCGAGAAAAGCCTAAGAAACCTGGGCGTTGAAACCATTGACTTGCAACAGTTTCACGTATGGGAAGACAGTTGGGCTGATGATGAGCGGTGGCAACGCGCCGTAGAAGATCTGAAACGCGAAGGTAAAATAAAAGCAATGGGCGTAAGTGTAAACCGTTGGGAGCCTAACAACTGCCTGCGCACTTTAGAAACCGGACTAATAGATGCCGTGCAGGTTATTTATAATATTTTTGACCAGGCGCCGGAAGACTTGTTATTCCCGGCCTGTGAAAGACTGGATATTGGGGTAATTGCCCGGGTACCTTTTGATGAAGGCACCCTTACCGACACTCTAACCAAAGATACCGTTTTCCCCGCCGACGATTGGCGCAGCACTTACTTTGTACCGGAAAATTTAAATTCGAGTGTGGACCACGCCGAGGCTTTGAAACCACTTTTACCTCCCGGCATGAACCTCCCCGAACTGGCCTTACGCTTTATTTTAGCTAATAAAACCGTGGGAACCATAATTCCGGGTATGCGCAAAATCCGGAACGTCGAAGCTAACATGCGGGTAAGCGACGGCACCGATTTGCCTGAAGAATTTTTAGCCCAATTGAAAAGCCACCGTTGGGACCGCGAGCCCACCGAATGGTCGCAGTAATTTAGCTGGCGCTAATGTTATTCAATACCAAAATATAAAACATTATTAAATGGTAGCAGCAGGATTCAAAACGTTAATGCTGTGTGGCCAGGGTTTTCATTGTGCAGGAAATATAGGGGCAAATGCTGTCTTGTTTCCTGTGCAATGGTAACCTTCATTAACTTCTAATAATTTAAATTTAATAGTTTAGTAATTGCTAATAACTAATCACTATTCACTAACTACTAATTACAAAAAACTAAACCCCTAATACCCTTCGGCCCAACCGGCTCGCCGGGTATCTGCTTCTGCTTCATACAAGCCGGTTACCGGATCAATAAATATCGAGTGGGCATCACCCAGAAAATCTACTTCGGCTACCGAATGGCCTTGCGAAGCCAATGCCTGCACGGTTTCCGCTTCCCAGCGACCTTTCTCCAGGTATACCACATCGGGCATCCAGTGGTGACTTAGCCGGGGTAATGCTAAAGCCCGTTGCAATGGTAATTTATAAAGAGTGGTAGCCAATATTACCTGCAGTACCACATTTAAAATACTGCGTCCGCCCGGCGATCCGGTTACCAAAAAGGGTTTGCCATCTTTTAACACTACCGTAGGCGTCATAGAACTAAGCATCCGTTTATGTGGTGCAATGCCATTCGGGTTCGCCGGCGTAATGCCCTGGAAATTTACCTGCCGGGGATTAATATTAAAATCGTGCATTTCGCAGTTGAGCAGAAACCCCAGCCCTTTTACCACCGCTTTCGAACCAAATGCTTCTTCTAAGGTAAGGGTAGCCGATACCAGGTTGCCTTGTTTATCTATGACTGAGAAATGGGTAGTCTCCAGGTTTTCGTTGTTTACTTGTACGTCTTCGAAAAGCAGCTGGCTGGGAGTTGCGCGTTGCCGGTCGATTTTTGCCGCAATAGCCGCGGCGTGCCCTTCGGATAATAATTCTGCTACGGGTACCTTCCCAAAATCTGTGTCTCCCAAATAAGTGGCCCGGTCCAGGAAAACGTAGCGCATGGTTTCAAGGAGCAGATGAAGGTTCGGGACTTCTAGCGGATTATGTTCGTCCAGATTTAAATATTTAAGTACATTCAGCATTTGTTGTACGCCTACGCCGCCCGCCGACGGCAGCGGCATACCTAAAATTTCGTAACCTCCGAAAGTGCCTTTTATTGGTTCCCGGAACTTTACTTCGTAATCTTTTAGGTCCGCTTTGTTTATGATGCCCCCGTTGGCCTGCACATCGGCGATAAATCTGTCTGCCATTTCGCCCTCGTAAAACCAGGCTGCCCCACCCTGCGCAATGCCCGCGAGGGTAGCGGCTAAATTGGGCTGCCGGAATAAATCGGAGGTGCCATACGGGAAGCCATCCAATTTAAAAAATGTTTTAATTGTTTCGGGGAAACGGGCTAAATCTTTTTGGTGCCGGACTAAACTGGCGGCATCGTAAGCATTCAGGTAAATGCCATGGTGGGCCAAATCAATGGCAGGCTGGATTAAATTAGCCCAGGGCAATGAACCAAACTTTCGCCAGGCGGCTTCTAAGCCTTTCACGGTACCCGGAACACCGGCTACGAGGTAACCAAAATTACTTAATTCATAATCTACGGTGCCATCCGCTTTCAAAAACATGTCAGCCGTAGCCCGCGCAGGTGCCATCTCCCGAAAGTCCAGGGCCACTTCTTCGCCGGAAGCCAACCGGATGAGCATAAAACCGCCACCTCCTAAGTTACCGGCAAAGGGATGCGTCACGGCCAAGGCAAAAGCAGTGGCTATGGCGGCATCTACGGCGTTCCCGCCTTGTTTAAGAACCTGCACCCCCGCTTTAGAGGCATATTCATCAATAGAAACAACGGCTCCTTGCTGCGCCTTTACTGATAATTGCTGGGGTCTCAACTTTTATTTTTTTATCAAAGTCAAATATTTCTTATTAATGTAAATATTCGGGGTGCCGGCGTAATTACTCATTCAGGTTCCAGTTATAGTCCATAAAGGTGATTTTAGCGCCCGGTTTGATTTTAACTTTGGCATATTTATTAATAAAATCTGTAAGGCTGCCTTTTTTAGTAAAATCACCGGTAAACCAGTTGAATATGGCGGATAACTGGACCTGGTTCGCCGTTATTTTATTCCGGTTGGGGTCATTGATAAACGCACGGGTCTGGGCTTCCAGTTGCTGGTCGAGTTGGGCGGCCGTGTAAGCCTGATTTAATAATCTGGGGCAAGACACCGAGGCACACACAATGGCAAAATGAATGCGGGGCTCATTAAATTTTTTCCTCAGAATATCATGCTCGATATTGTTCAGGTCATAAGTCGTTTGCCCCAAGCGAATGAATTTGAGATCCCAGGGCGTATTAACGAAAGGTATTTTAATCTTGCTCCCAATATCTTTGATACTTTTCAGCGGGTAATGCCGGATGATTAACTGGATCGTATAAGCATTATAAGCATTAATCCAGTAAGCTAATTGCTCATTTACCGGCCAGGTAGTTTGGGCCGGATTGCTGCTAAGTTGCTTCAGGTAAGTATTTAGGGTCGTGCTGTCTTTAATAAAACCTTTATAATTCACCTGTCCGTTTTCCGCCACGTGCTTTTTCAACAACTGATCAAATACCGCGTGCGATAAACCTTTTGGTTGGGCCAATATCCAAACAGGTATCGCAAGCATAAAGAGTAAAAGAAGAAGCAGGCTTTTTTTCATCAGGCATTAAATATTAAATAGGTGAATAAGGGTGGGTTATTAAGAGCAATATTATTTATTTTAGCTTATCCCACAGCTTTAATTGTATAAACAAATTTAGCCAGAATAGTTATGCATATGCCTGAATAAAAACCTTTTATTAAAATATTATTCCGGTGGCCGGTAAGTCTTTTTCCTCGTCTATATCGGTTAGCAAAGGCAGCAGGGCTACAGATAAACCTTGTTGCTGAATATCCGCCAGGGTTTGCTTTAATACTAATTCGGTACTCCAGCTTTTACCGTTAAATAAGAAAGGCCATAATTTCTGCATGCCCAATAAATAATAACCGCCATCCTGCGCCGGCCCGAGTACCACTTCCTGCGCTTCGAGTTTAACAAAGGCATTTATAATTATTTCGGAAGTTAATTCAAAACAGTCGCTGCCGATAATACAAATCCGGTTGTAGCCCCGCTCAAATTCATCCCGGAAAGCCTGCTGCATGCGAGCGCCTAAGTCGGCCCCGGATTGTACCTGTTTGCGGTATACCGGGTTGTCCCAATCGTCTGCGTCCGGAATAAAATCAGAATAATATAGTGCCAAAGATAGCGGCAGGTTTTGCGTTATTTCCCGTGTTTTAATTATTAGCTGGTGGTAAATGGCTAAAGCTTTTTCGGAACCTAAGGTAGCTGCCAGGCGCGTTTTGGCTTTACCCAGAACCGGATTTTTAATAAATATAATCAATAACTCTTTCGTCATTTCGGAGCGCTTTTCAGAAAGAACATCCTAATAAAATATTATATTAAATTTTTATTTATAATAATAAACCTCTCATTTACAACAAATTTAATATACTAACCTAAAGTAAATTATTAGGCTGTTGCGCCGCCGCAACTGGAACCAGCGCCGGCCGTACAGCCGTAACAATGCTGATTTACTACAATATTCCGTTGCTGCAGTGCCGACTGGTTAAAATTA
>JAQBNV010000564.1 GCA_028288395.1 Adhaeribacter sp.
AAATTTGTTTACGCCGTTTTTGGCTTTATAAAATGATAAACCGGTTTATATTTTGTTTTGCATTGCTTCTGGGTTTTACGACTAAAGCGCTTGCGTCGGAAGTACTTATCCCGATGGATGAATCCCAGAAAAATCACCTGAAGGCTTATGGTATTGCTTATTACGTTTTAACCAAGCAGGTTGAAGTAGATTGGCTGTTAAATTACCGGGGCGGCAGCTTCGCCTTTAAACACTCCCAGGCGCTCGAAAACGAACTGGTGGTAAGGGGCATCAGCTATAATGTGATTTCGGATGCCCAATACAGCAGCATTATATCTCAGATTGCTAATCCGGAAGCCAACATGGATGTCATGAAATTGGAAAAGGTGCCAAAAATAGCCGTTTATTCGCCCAAGACGAAGCAACCCTGGGACGATGCCGTTACACTGGTGCTTACCTACGCCGAAATTCCGTACGACATAATTTTTGACGAAGAAGTAATGGATGGCAACTTGCCTAAATACGACTGGCTGCACCTGCACCACGAAGATTTTACGGGTCAGTACGGCAAGTTCTATTATTATTACCGCAATTATCCCTGGTACCGGGCCCAACAACAAGAAGCTGAAGGAATTGCCAAGAAATACGGTTTTAACAAAGTAACCCAGCTAAAATTATCGGTCGTAAAAAAAATAAAAGACTTTTGTGCCGGCGGCGGTTTTATGTTTGCTATGTGTTCGGCTACCGACACCTACGATATTGCCCTGGCCGCCGAAGGAACCGATATTGCCGATGTGATGTACGACGGCGACGGCATGGATCCGCAGGCCCAGCAAAAATTAGATTTTAACAAAACATTTGCTTTCAAGGATTTTAAAGTTAACCGCAATCCTTTAGAAAATGAATTTTCGGATATTGATAACCAGCAGTCTGAACGTAATTTAACCCAGAACAACGATTTTTTTCAGCTATTTACTTACTCCGCCAAATGGGATCCTATTCCGACCATGCTCACTCAAAACCATGAGAAAACCATCAAAGGTTTTATGGGACAAACCACCGGCTTCAAGAAAAACTTAATTAAATCGGATGTGATTCTGATGGGAGAAACCAAAGCCATCAATGAGGTGCGGTATATGCATGGCACCCTGGGAAAAGGCACCTGGACATTTTACGGCGGCCACGATCCGGAAGATTACCAGCACATGGTAGACGAAGAGCCCACTGACCTGAAACTTCATCCCAACTCTCCCGGCTACCGCCTCATCCTGAACAATATTCTTTTCCCCGCCGCTAAAAAGAAAAAGCAAAAAACCTAAGGTTAATTTTTGATTGCTAATTGATGATTGATTGCTGTTGTTTTGAAAATAAAACAATATTGGTTAAAAGAAAAGCCGCTTATTCCATTTAGCGGCTTTTCTTTTAACCAATATTTATATTGCTAACAGGCTAAACAACAATCAACAATTAGCAATGAACAAATATCAATGCATTCGATCCGGGCGGTGTTCGAGGTTGGCGATGATGGAGGCTTCGATATTGAGTAATTCCTGCAAGCGGGCATCTACTACTTCAGGAGGCATGTATTCTTTGGCTAATTTAACAAAGCTTACAAAGTGGCTGGCCTCTGATACCATCAGCTCGTAATAAAATTTCTGTAATCCTTCGTCCTGAATATTTTTCCAGAGCAATTTAAACCGTTCGCAACTGCGGGCTTCAATCAAGGCGTTCACCAGCAGGTGATCCATTAACTGTCGTTCCCGCTTGTCGCCTTTGCGGATATGACGGGAGAGTTCTACCACGTATTCATCGGGGCGGTTGCGGCCCAAGCCAAAACCGCGCTTTTTCAGCTCTTCCATTACCCGCTCAAAATGACTCCATTCTTCGGCTACCAGCGCCGTCATTTCTTCTACCAGCCTGGTTTTGTCGGGGTATTTTACAATAAGCGAAATGCCCGAAGTAGCGGCCTTTTGTTCACAGTAGGCGTGATCTACCAGGATATCTTCTATATTTTTTTCCGCAATATTTACCCACCGTGGATCAGTAGGCAGCTTTAGCTTAAGAATAGATTTATTTATATTATCAACCATAGCCATTCTAAAATATTAGTCTTTCCGGCAGGAACTGTTGTTTACTTATTCCGAAACCGTTTAGCTGCATTAAATTTTCCTTTAGCTAAAATTATAAAATACAGGAGCATCTACCCACCGGAAAATGGTATAAAATATTAGTCCGATTAATCAAAAAACATCCACTTAATGCCAAAAACAAAGCTGCGCCCCATGCCGGGGTAATACGGGGTAGGGAAATAACCTTCCTGTGGAAAACCTTGGTTAACGTGCGACATTTTAAGAAAGGCATTAAAATTTTTAATATCCACCGTTAAGAATAAATCAACCACGGGGTAAAGCCGCTCGGTAAAATTATAATTAGGCGTTTTAAAACTATTCTGCAGGTAAAACTGCTGGGTCACTGGCATATAAGCATCGGCATAATAATCGTCAGTTACATAGGTTTCTATGCCTACCTGCCCGTACAAAGCGTTTTTAAACAAGGCTCCCTGGTAGTAAATACGTGAGTTTACCAGC
>JAQBNV010000570.1 GCA_028288395.1 Adhaeribacter sp.
AACTTTCTGGTCTAATT
The DNA here is from genome assembly GCA_028288395.1 of Adhaeribacter sp. Taxonomy (GTDB): domain Bacteria; phylum Bacteroidota; class Bacteroidia; order Cytophagales; family Hymenobacteraceae; genus Adhaeribacter. The sequence goes on from JAQBNV010000570.1 coordinate 18, forward strand.
GTAATACCTCCTGCGGATGGTTAATCCGGCCCCACGAAATATCAGTAATGTGTAACAAGCCATCTACACCACCCAGGTCGATAAATACCCCGAAGTTGGTCATGTTCTTGATTACACCTTCCAGTACCTGACCTTTTTCGAGGTTATTCAGGATAGCAAAACGCTGCTGCTCCAGATCTTTCTCAATCAGTACTTTATGCGAAACTACTACGTTATCGAAAGCAGCGTTGATTTTAACTACTTTCACTTCCATTTTCTTGCCTACAAATACATCGAAATCCCGGATAGGTTTCACATCAATTTGTGAACCAGGTAAGAAAGCTTCTACCCCATTCATGTCGATAATCAAACCACCTTTCGTCCGACGTCTTACCATACCTTCCAGGATGGTATCGTTTTCTAGGGCTTTATAAATATTATCCCAAGCCTTTACAATTTTCGCTTTTTTACGCGATAAAATCAGCTGGCCATTTGGATCTTCCTGGTCTTCAATAAAAACTTCTACTTCATCACCAATTTTCAGATCGGGCTGATCGCGAAATTCAGAAATAGGCACTAACCCATCTGATTTGAAGCCAATGTTCAGAATAACATCCCGGTCGGTAATACCTACTACCGTTCCTTTAATTACTTCTTCTTCCTGAACGGTGGTGAGGGTATCACCATACATTTGTTCTAATTCAGCCCGCTCAGATTTAGAATAAGAACCGCCGAATTTCTGAGATTCAAATTCATCCCAGTTAAAATCATCATTTGCACTCATGCGTTATTTTTGCTCTGGAAAAGACACCGGGTGCCGAGCATACAACCGGCCAGTTTGGTTAGAAAAAACTTTACCGCAGCAAAGCCCATTCATTTTGAATGGACGGCAAATATAGCTGATTCTCAGTAATTATAAAAATTTTTATTCGACTGGTCTGAACGAAAGAATAAAATATTATCCGGCGGTTAAACCTTCCTCCCTAAAATTATTAACTGGCAGGTTTATCTTAGCTAAATAATATTTAAAAGTATGAATTTTATTCCTCGCGGCATTTATCTTTCACCCGCAGGTACATCGCCCAGTTATCGTCGAGGGAACTGACGTGGGCGGCCAGGAAAGCGGTAAGCGAAGGCTTACGAGGCTTTTGTTTAAGGGTTAGACCGGCTTCTTCAGGCGTTCGATCCCCCTTTTTGGTATTACAGCGCATGCAAGCCGTAGCCAGATTGGTCCAGCTGGAATTACCACCCCGTGATTTTGGTATTAGGTGATCAAGTGTTAGGTTTTTGGTAGAACCGCAATAAAGGCATTGGTACTGATCGCGCCGCATGATGTTGTGGCGGCTTAAAGAAATACCTTTATAGGGAACATGCACGTAGCGCTGCAGCCGGATAATAGATGGCGCCGGGTAAATCCGGCTCACGGTGCGCAAAATAGTAGTTTCCGATTTATGAACCAGTTCGGCTTTCTCTAAATACAAAAGGACAAAGGCCTTTTGTATACTACAAAGAGCCAGCGCCGAAAAATCCTGATTTAAAATGAGTACCTTCTGATCCATAAACCTATAAGCCTTTCCAACTTACAAAAAGATCTGAACAGGTACAAGCCAGGTAAGCATCAGAAATAAAAAAAATTTGTCTGGGGTATCAAAAACCAGACAATCTTTTAAATTCTAATAAAATTGCGGTGGTTTACCTGATCCCCAACCAATAAGAAAAATTATTACTCCTGCATTAATTAGCGGGGATAATTATAATTCCGGAAATATTCTTTTAATAATCCGCAGCTGGTGGGTATAACGCTTGCGCTCGGCATTATAAATACCCTGGTGGTCGAGGGTATCAATCCGGACTTCGCCATGGGCATGAATTATCTGATTGTGTTCCAGCATAAGACCTACATGCACTATCCGACCTTCGGCATTATCAAAAAAAGCTAAATCCCCGGGCTTTGTTTGCGTGGCAAAGTAAACTTCCTGGCCATGCGAAACCTGTTGCCAGGCATCGCGGGGCAATTGATAACTGCAAATACCATAAACCTGCTGCACAAAACCAGAACAATCTAATCCAAATACCGACCTTCCTCCCCACACGTAAGGAGCTTTTAAGTAGGTGCAGGCAATTTTTTTCAGAAAGTTTTCTTTTACGGCCTGGGTAGCATTGGTCGCCCGGCCGTGAAATAAATATTTTTTATCTCCCAACCGCAGGTTCATGCCATCGAAAAAAGGCAAGGTACTGCCAATTAATATCGGTATGCGAATATCTGCGTGGCTGACCGTTTGTACCACATCCAGGGCACGCGGGTGTTGATGGTTTTGCCAATCGGTAAAATAAGAAGACTTAACCGGAGAATGCTGCTTTGTATCTATCCAACCTTCGTATTGATCGGCCGCATTCTGCACCTGTAGCCAGTTTCCTTGCTGCGTTAAAACCGTGTAACATTCGCCAAAAAAAAGTTCCGAAATTAATTCACTCTTGTCGCTGGCCTCCCTTCGGACAGGCACATGACTTAAAGCACAGATTCCGTAATCCAATTTATTTAGATATTAGATATTAGATGTTAGACTTTAGACCTTGAACTTTTTCCTGAGATTGCATTTTTGAGCCTGATCTAAAATATAATTTTTAACCTTATTAATCTATCTACTAGTGTCTGAAATCTAGCATCTAAAAACGCTCCCGCTCCATTTCGCGCTTAATGTCTTTTTCTTTAATATCTTCACGCTTGTCAAATAGCTTTTTACCTTTAGCCAGGGCAATATCTACTTTGGCAAATCCGCGCTCGTTAATAAATAACCGGGTAGGAATGATGGTAACACCTTGTTCTTCGGATTTTTTGCGGAGCTGATTCAATTCTTTTTTATTTAAAAGAAGCTTGCGGTTACGGGTTGGTTCGTGGTTGTTATAAGTTCCTTCGGTAAATTTGGCAATATGCACCTGGCTCAACCAGAGTTCCCCGCTTAGAAAAGAACAGAAACCATCGGCTAAATTTACATTTCCTTCCCGTACTGATTTTATTTCGGTACCTGTTAACATAATACCCGCTGTATATTTATTTAAAAAATGGTATTCGTAAGAGGCCCGGCGGTTCTGAATATTAACCGTCTTCTTTATTCTATCTTTTTCCTTTGCCATTTATCACCGCTTTGGATTCAAAAGTTCCGCTAATATTTCTTTTTTCAAAATTTTTACGGCAGTTGGCCGGTAATTAAATATTAATAAATTCTGCTTTGCGCTATTTAAAACCCAAGGTCAGAACGGTTATTTAAATTAATAAGTTATTTTCATTCGGGGATCGGGGCTGGCTAATTGGGTGGTGAATTCACCGGCTAAGAATTTATAATGTCCTGTAATGGCAACCATAGCCGCATTATCGGTACAGTACTGAAAATCGGGAATGTAGGTATTCCACTTATATTCCAGAGCATAATCCCGGATGGTTTGCCGCAGCCCCGAATTGGCCGAAACGCCGCCGGCTATAGCTATTTCTTTGATGCCGGTTTCTTTGGCGGCCAGTACCAGCTTCTTCAGCAAGGTTTGAATAAGCGCCTGCTGAATGCTGGCACAAATATCGGCCAGGTTCTCCCGGATAAAATCCGGATTTTGCTGCGTGTTATTTTTCAGAAAATTTAAAATGGATGTTTTGATACCACTGAACGAAAAATCATAAGCCGGCATATTTACTATCGGGAAAGTAAAGGCGTTGGGATTACCTTGTTGGGCCAGTTTATCCAGTAGGGGACCGCCCGGGTAAGGCAAACCCAGCAACTTTGCCGATTTATCAAAGGCTTCCCCTACCGCATCGTCGGTGGTTTGGCCTAATACCTGCATATCCAGAAAATCTTTTACCAGTACAATTTGGGTATGTCCGCCACTTACCGTTAGGCACAAAAACGGGAAAACAGGTTTGGGTTCGTCGATAAAATGGGCCAGAATATGGGCCTGCATGTGGTTTACCGCAATTATCGGAATGTTCAGGCCCAAGGCAAATGATTTGGCAAAAGAACAACCCACAAGTAAAGCACCTAATAAACCCGGACCTTGCGTAAAGGCTACCGCATTTATCTCCCTTTTTGTTATATTTGCCGTAAGTAGGGCCTGCGCAATCACCGGAACAATATTTTGTTCATGGGCCCGCGAGGCCAGTTCCGGAACCACGCCGCCATATTTTTCGTGTACAGCCTGCGATGCCACAATATTGGCCAGTATTTTGCCGTCTTTAATAACAGCGGCCGAGGTATCGTCGCAGGAAGATTCAATTGCTAAGATAGTAGGACTCATATTTAATTGGAAAACCAGCATAACAGGTTACAGGCGGCAGGGAAAACATTTCTGAAAATATTTTTCGGATTGATACTGTTTTTCCTGTTATTGGCCGGCATTATTTTATTTGCTATCCGTATTCCGGCCGTGCAAACCAGAGTGGTACACGAAGCTTCCGAAATATTATCGAAAAAGCTCGGCCACGAAGTAAGCATCGAAGGCGTAGATGTAAAGTTTTTTAACCAGATAATTTTAGACAAAGTTAAGGTTCTGGATTATAAGAACGAAGTTTTATTTTACGTGGGGCAGCTTAAGGCAGACATTAGCTTTTTTAATATATTAAAACCCAACAAGCTATATATTACTAATCTTACACTGTGAAAACCACAGGCTAATCTAATCCGGTACAAGGGCACCGAAACTTTTAACCTCAGTTCTTTTATGAAAGCGATGAGTAATATTCTCGCGAAAAAAGACACCGTCAGTACCAAAACGCCTTTTGATTTTAAAATAAATGCCGTAACCATCCAGAACGGCCGCTTCCGGTATTACGACCAGAATAAACCGGTTACGGCAGCCAATAGCACCATTAATTTTCAATACCTGATTGCCGATAGTATTTCGGGCCGTTTTTCTGAAATATCACTGGGCGATACTATCCGGGTAAAGATTGAGAATTTAAGTACCACCGAAACCCGGAGCAAAACCAGGTTGCACAAACTAAGCACCCGCATGGCTTTTGCCCCTACTTTCTGGGAATTCGACCAGGTAATATTACAGCTGGGCCGTAGCAACCTGTCGGATTATATTCGGTTCGATTACCGGCAGCTAAGCAATTTCAGCCATTTCATCGACAGCGTAAAAGTAACTGCCCATTTAAAAGAAGCCCGCCTGTTTTCTGCCGATGTAGCCAGTTTCGCTCCCCAGGCCCAAAATTTAAACGATAGTATCTTGTTTACCGGTAACTTAAGTGGGAAAGTAAAGCGTTTTAATGCGAATAAACTGGATGTGCATTACGGCCGGCATACCCACATAGTCGGCAACCTGAGTGCGCATGATTTACCCAATGTACGCGAAGCTTTTGCAGAACTTAAACTGCAACCATCGGTGCTGGATGCCCGGGATCTGCGCAAATTTATTCCAAAAAATTCCTATGCTATGGCCCAAAGGTTGGGAACGGTAAAGCTACACGGTAACTTCCTGGGTTTTTATGATGATTTTGTGGCCAATGGCACTTTCCAGACCGCACTGGGCAAGGTGGTTTCGGATATAAACCTGAAAATAAATCCGAAGACAAAATATTCATCTTACAGCGGTTACCTGCGCACCGATAATTTCAATGTAGGAAAACTGATTGCCAATAATAAAATCATTTCGAGCATTTCTATTGATGGCCGGGTGAAAGGCTATGGGTTTACCCTGGATAACGCCCAACTACAACTGGATGCGAATATAAAAGCGATAAAGTTATACGGCTATAATTTCCAGAATATTAAAACCAATGCTACTTTAAGTGGCCAGACTTTTTCCGGCGATATTACCATCCGGGACCGCAATATTAATTTAACTGCCACCGGCGACGTAAACCTGAATCAGAAAAGCCCGTCCTTTGATTTAGTGGCCGATGTCCGGCACCTGGATTTTAAAGCGCTTGGTTTAACAAAAGAAGCCATCAGCCTGCAAACCAAAGCCACTTTAGATTTCAAGGGTTTAAAATTAGATGATATCACCGGCCGGGCGTATTTTGCCAATACCCTCCTCACCCTGAATAATTATGTAGTACCAACTGATTCAGTCGTGTTAATCTCAGCCCTGCAGGGTAACCAGCGCAGCCTCCGGATTTTATCGAATGTGGCGGATTTGAGCGCAGAAGGAACCTGGGATTACAGCGTTTTGATCCGGGATTTAGGTACTCTAATAAAAGAGTACCGGCTTAACTTCGAAAGTGATCCGGCCCTTATGGCAGCCTATTACCGGAATAAAAAACAAACTACCATCCCGGAATACCAGGTAGATTACAACCTTAACCTGAAAGAATTTAACGGCATTATAAAGGCTTTTGTGCCCAATTTTGGTATCGCCGATAATTCCAATCTAGAAGGAAGTTTCCGGCAGGGCTCCAATGCAATTTTTAATTTTTATGCCCACACTGATACCGTTTATTACGGCAACAATCAGTTTCTGATGAACGATATTGAGCTGAATACCTCCAAGCTTCCGTTCAGCCCCGATGTTTTGGCCAATGCTGTTTTAAACTCGCAAAAGCAAATGCTTAAACCTGGCGGCAATACCGAAAACCTTTTTCTGGAAGGTGTTTGGAGCGACCGATCTATCCTTTTTACTTCTAATATTGCCCAGGTAAATTCTACCAACCGCGCCAACATCAGCGGTAATTTAACTTTTTTAAACAATAAGGTCCAGGTGGTATTTAATACCTCCAATGTAAATGTACTGGATAAGGCCTGGCAAATTACTCCTAGTAATACCATCGAGATATCTGGTTATGGCAAAGAAATTCACTTTGCAGACTTTGTTGTTTCGCACGAAAGCCAACGCATCAGCATAGACGGCATGTTGTCGCAAAATCCCCAAAATGCTTTGAATGTAGAAATTGCGAACTTCCGGCTCGAAAACCTGAATCCTTTGTTTACGAGTAAGTTCAGGGGCATATTAAACGCCAAAATTTCGGCTCGGGATATTTATAACCAAGCCATCCTTACGAGCAGTTTATCTGCCGACTCGGTTCACCTGAATGACTTTTTTGTGGGAAAAATAGATGGAACTTCGGATTGGGAAAATGGGCAGAAGCGCATGAAAGTGGACTTGGGCATCACCCGCGAAAGCCTGAAAGTGCTGAATGTTACCGGTTTTTACAAACCAACCGAAGAAGTAAACCAACTGGATTTGCTTGCCGTAATGAACGATGCCCCGGTCAGGCTGGTAGAACCCTTTTTAAATACCTTGTTCTCGGACCTGTATGGCACCATGGATGGGCGGTTAAATATTGGCGGCCGGATATCAGGGCCCAGCCTGTCGGGTTCGGCACTGGTAACCAACGGCCGCTTTACTTTTAAATACCTGAATACCACCTATTCTTTTACCGACCGGATATATTTTACCGAAAACGACATTACTTTCCGGGATGTAAAATTACGTGATCCCCAAAATAACCAGGGCACCATCAGCGGAAGTATTATTCACCAGGGTTTCAAAAACATGATCCTGGATTTACGCGGCGATTTCCGGCGTTTTATGGTACTGAATACTACCCGCGAACAAAACCAGCTTTATTACGGCACCGCCATTGCCACCGGGTCTGCCACGGTGCTGGGCGCACCTTCTAATTTGCAAATGAATATTGATGCCCGCAGCGAAGCGGGTACGCGTCTTTCCATTCCTTTAGATAATAGTCGAACCATTACGCGTCAGAACTTTATCCGGTTTGTAAACCGCAATGTACAGGATAGTTCGGCTGTAGCACCAGTAGCCGTAACCAACCAGGTAAATTTATCGGGCATCAACATGAACTTTAACCTGGAAATCACCCCCGATGCTTACATGGAAATAATATTGGATCAGGCAGCCGGAGATATTGTAAGAGGTTCGGGCAGTGGCCGGCTGCGCATGAATATTGATACCCGCGGCGAGTTTACCATGGATGGCCAGATAGAGATAAGCCGCGGCGCTTACAACTTTACGCTTTACAATATTATCAACAAAGAATTTACCATCCGACCCGGTGGCACCATTACCTGGAACGGCGATCCGTATGCCGGCATCATGAACATTACGGCCACCTATACCCAAAACGTGACCATTCCGCAAACTTTAGCAAATAACGACGAATCTTTATCCAACGTGCGGATTCCGGTAACTGCTGTAATGAATCTGCAGGGCAACCTCCTAACGCCCGAAATAAGGCTGGATATGGAATTTCGGAATGCGCCCAACGATGTAGAAACCCAGCTGGCACGGGTACTTGCTGATCTCCGGAACGACCAGGATGAACTGAACCGCCAGGTATTTAGCTTACTGATTCTCAAAAGGTTATCAGACCGGAATAATTTTGGCAGTAATGCCCTGGAAGCTGGTATTACCGGCAGTTTAAGCGAATTGGTAACGAACCAGCTAGGTAATATTTTGTCGCAGGTAGATTCTAACCTGGAAGTAGATATAGGCCTGGCTTCCTCCGACCCCAATGCCAGTGCGCTGGACCAGGTAGCCTTACGGAATTTGCAATTAAGGTTAAGTTACAGTTTGCTCGAAGGCAGACTACGGGTAACACGCGAAGGCGGCGTAAATAACGGCAACGTAAACAACGAAACCACCTCCGATTTTTATGGTACTGCCAATACCCTGGCGGGAGATTGGCGCGTGGAATATTATTTAGGACAGAACGGCAAACTCCGCTTACGGTTGGAATACGTGACATCCCAACGTCGTTTTGCCAGCACCACCAACACCGCCACCACCAATATCAGTTTGCTGCACACCGAGCAGTTTAACCGGTTCAGCGAATTATTTGCCCGCCGCCGGGTCCGCCGCCGCTATTTAGAACAAGAGCGGGAAAAAGTAATTTTAGACTCCGATGTACGTTACGACGGTATTAAATAAAATAAAGCCGTTTTGGACTCTGGTTTTTATTCTTAATTTTGCAGCACAACCCCCTTATGGCAAGTAACCAATTAAAACCAACCCGGAAAAAGAAATTAGGCAGCTATCCTTACGCGATGGTTATTTTCAGTATCACCCTGGCCCTTTTTGTGATTGGTTTATTTGGCATACTGCTTATTCACGCCGGTAAACTTTCCAACATCGTTAAAGAAAGCATTGAGGTACAGGTTTACCTGGAACGGAACCTCACCGAAACCCAGTTGGTGGCCGTGCAAAACCGGCTGGCCAAAAAGGAATATATCTCTTATCAAGGCAACAAAGCACAAATCAGATTTTTTTCGAAGGAGGAAGGCGCAAAAGAGTTTATAAAGGAAACCGGAGAAGATTTTTTAAATTTCCTGGGGGAAAACCCGTT
>JAQBNV010000584.1 GCA_028288395.1 Adhaeribacter sp.
TCGCGGGCAATAATATCGGAAGCATTGATTTTAGCTGCCCGCTCCAACAAACGGGAGTGCAGATAGAATACGTCACCGGGATAAGCTTCGCGTCCTGGCGGACGACGCAGCAACAAAGAAACTTCGCGGTATGCAACTGCTTGTTTAGATAAATCGTCGTAAACCACCAATGCTGGCCGACCGGTATCGCGGAAGAACTCGCCAATAGCTGCTCCGGTAAACGGGGCATAAAATTGCAAAGGAGCTGGTTCGGAAGCAGCAGCAGCTACTACCACCGTGTAATCCATGGCACCACCTAATTGCAGGGCGTTAACCACCTGGGCAATAGTAGAAGCTTTCTGGCCGATGGCTACATAAATACAAAATACCGGCTCGCCTCTTTCAAAAAATTCGCGTTGGTTGATAATAGTATCAATAGCGACGGCTGATTTACCGGTTTGGCGGTCACCAATAATAAGCTCCCGCTGGCCACGGCCTACCGGAATCATGGAATCGATCGCTTTTACACCGGTTTGCATCGGCTCGTTTACCGGCTGGCGGTAAATTACACCCGGTGCCTTTCTTTCCAACGGCATGTCGTAAAGGTCACCGCCGATAGGGCCCTTGCCATCAATTGGCAACCCCAGGGTATTAACTACCCGGCCTACCATGGCATCTCCTACTTTAATAGAGGCAATTTTGTTCGTGCGACGAACCGTCGCACCTTCTTTTATTTCGCTGTAGTCGCCAAGCATTACGGCTCCTACGTTATCTTCTTCTAAGTTAAGAACGAGCGCCTGCAATCCGTTTTCGAATTCTAACAACTCTCCCGATTGTGCTTTAGACAAGCCGTAAATCCGGGCTACCCCGTCACCAACCTGCAATACGGTACCTACCTCCTGCAATTCGGCTTCCGTTCTGAAATCGGATAATTGTTCCCTTAATATCGCGGATACTTCATCAGGTCTTACTTCTGCCATGATTATCTATTTATATTTTTCGTTTTAATATTATAGAGCCGTTGTCAGCTCCTCCTTTAATAACCATACAATTGGTTACCGAATTCCTTACAGCTTGTTGATATAAGGATTTTCTTTGAATTTATTTCTCAGGTTACGCAAGTTGGTCCGGATAGAACCATCTAATTGATTATCTCCAATGCGCAAAACCATACCACCAATTAAAGTGGGATCAACATTTTCGCGCAATTGAATAGTTTTACCAGTTTCCTGCGACACTTTCTGGCCTATCTGGCTTCTTAGTTCCGGCGTTAAAGGAACCGCTGTAGTTACGTGTGCAATCGCAATCCCTTTATATGCGTTGTACTGCTTTTCGAACTCGGTAGCCACACTGGCCAAAATTGCTTCCCGGTTCTTTTGGGTGATCAACAGGTAAAACTTAAGGGTTAAATCGCTAACCTTGCCTGTAAATAAACTTTTCAGGATGGCTAATTTCTTGCCATGATTGATAATCGGGTTGCTCAAAAAAAGATCAAAATCCCGGTTTTCCTTTACTGTTTTAGCAAACAGCGCCATATCTTGTTGCACCTGCTCCAAAATGCCTTGTTCCAGTGCCAGGTCGAGCATTGATTTGGCGTATCGGGAAGCAACTCTTATATCAGACATTTATTTCTTTTTTTATTATTAGTTATTAGTTTTTAGTTATCCTGGTTACCTGATTAATTCTTTAGAGCAAATCACTAACCACTAAATACTAATTTCTAATTCAAGTTAACTTCTTTAATATAATCGGTTACCAAGGCCTGCTGGGCGGCCGGGTCTCTCAGTTCGTGCTTCAGAATACGCTCGGCAATATCAATCGAAAGAGTCGCGGCCATATTTTTTACTTCGGTTAAAGCTGCTTTCTTCTCGTTATTGATGGCTTGACGGGCATTTTCGATCATCCGGGTACCTTCATCGTTAGCGCGGGCTTTGGCCTGCTCGATGATGGCCGTACCAGCTTCAGAAGCTTCGCGCATGATGCGGTCGCGCTCGATGCGGGCGTCCTGCAATAACTTCTCGTTACCAGCTTTCAGGGCCTGCATTTCCAGTTTGGCCTGATCTGCCATCCGCAATGCCGACTCAATTGAATGCTCGCGCTCGCGCAAAGAAGCCATTATCGGCTTCCAGGCAAACTTCGACAATAAAAACAATACAACTATGAACGTAACAGTTTGCCAGAAAATAAGGCCTATACCTGGTGTTACTAATTCCATTTTTTACTTTATTAAAGATTAATTTTAGATAAATCAGAGGTTACCCCTCTAAACCAATAGTTACTTTTACTCTCTATACTTTAGCTATCCGGCGTTTCCTGTTCTTTCATTTTTTCAGCGGCCCGCGCTCAAGGGCATTCCCCAGGAGCCGGTCCGCTGAAAAGTTGAAGGTTTTACTAACCTTTGAAAGAAATAAGAAGACATACTACCACACCAAACAGTGCAACCCCTTCAATAAGAGCTGCCGCGATAATCATCGCAGTTTGGATACGAGCAGTAGCCTCTGGCTGACGGGCAATAGATTCCATGGCAGAGCCACCAATCCGACCGATACCTAAACCGGCACCAAGAGCAACTAAACCTGCACCGATACCGGCACCCATAATTGCTAAACCTGTACCCAGGCCTAATCCTGCTTGAAGCAACAACGCTAATAACATAGTTATAAAAATATAGAGTTAAAAAATAAAAAAATTCTTATTAATAATGCCCCCCGTCGCCGTGGCCCATGTCATCGGCATGATCATGTTCTTCGGTAGCGCCGCCAAAATACATAGCGGTAAGCAAGGTAAACACATAAGCCTGCAACAATGCCACAAACAACTCCAGGAAGTACATAAAAGTGGCAAAAGCGACGCTAACCGGACCAATGGCAATACTTTCAAAAATAAATATCAAAGAAAATAAGCTCAGGATAATAATGTGCCCGGCAGTGATATTCGCAAATAACCGGACCATCAGGGAGAAAGGTTTGGTTAAAATACCCACTAGCTCAATCGGAATCATGATAGGTAACAGCGCCACCGGCACGCCCGGGGTTTTAAAAATATGCGCCCAGTAGGCTTTATTGGAGCTGAACAGCGTAACAATTAAGGTAAATACGGCCAGCACCATGGTAACAGCAATATTTCCAGTCAGGTTAGCACCACCCGGCATCAGGCCCAGCAGGTTATTAAACCAGATAAAAAAGAAGATGGTTAACAGGTAAGGAACGTAACGCTCGTATTTAGGACCAATATTTGGTTTGGCTATTTCGTCACGCACAAAAATAATAATAGGCTCAAAGAAAGACTGAATACCTTTAGGTGCCTTACCCGGATTGCTTTTGTAGCGACCAGCTACCGTAAAAAAGACAATCAGCAATAATGCAACACTCAGAAACAGAGAAGCAACGTTTTTAGTAATGGAAAAATCCAGAGGACCCACATGATGTTCTTCGCCCTCGGAATTTTTTTCGATTATCGGTTCGCCAGCCTCGTTGGCATAATAAATATGCCCGTGTTCTTTTACGTAGCCATTATAGGGCTTCAGGTTATTATGCTCGTCGTAGAAGTTACTGGAAGAGAAAATATCCAGGCCATTTTTGCCGTACAATATTACGGGTAAATGCAAAGTAGCGCCGTGAGCCAACTCCCAACTATGCTCATCGCCAATGTGATGGGTAATCATCTGGCCCGGGTCAAATTTACCTCCTTCTTCGGCTGGTTCGGCCGCAAAGCCGGAAATCGTTAAAAGGGAGAAAAATAGCGTGAATAACTTCTTCATTAAGAGAATCTTATGTATAAAATTTAGCGGTCTAAACCTTATTCCGACACCTGCTTTTTCGAAATTCGGCGCAAGTTACTCAATATGCTATAGATTTCAAAACCAGTATAAACAAAATATATCAGAAAGAAATTTATCGCAAACTGCAACTCCCGTTCCGTAGCAAAATACACGTAGAAAAATACCACGAACATACAGATCAGCACCCGGAAAACCGAGGAACCAAAGTAATATAACTGAAAGCTAGCTGCATCTTCACCGATGCCTTTGCGGATAAAGTAAAAAGTTGCTCCGGTAATACTGGCAAAAAACAGTAGCATGTACCAGGCATAAGGATGCACCAAATCGTAGCCGGTCGAATAAATAAGCCCTCCGATTATAGCCACAACCACCAGAGACAAAACTAAAAGATTGCGGAAGAAAGACATAGGTTTAATTGAGGGCACAAAATTACGCGCCAAAAACTATAAACCTATTTTTTTATAACAGATTTGATAATCATATACATCGAAGTGATTACGCCCAGCAGCATTAATCCAATCGTCCACCAGGGATTTTTGTTGCCCACTTTTTCATCCAAAGTCATACCGCCCCAGGCTGCCAGTACCAAAACCATGATCATCTGAAAGCCCAGCCCGGAATATTTCAGGTAAGGCTTCAGTTGATCTTGCCGGGAAATATTCTCCGGCGGTTCGTTTTTGGACTCCATAAATATGATTCAAAAAGCATTACTTAATAAACTAAACGGGAAAACCAGCCTCTCCGTTGGTTCCGGAGTAAGAATTAAACATAGCTCCCGCATAAAGCCTTATTTGAGTATCCAAACAGCTATTTTAAGTAGGCCCGGAGTTAATATAATTTATAGTCTTCCGGAGCATGACAATATGCTACAAAAGCCCGCTTACTTTTTCTGTTTTGCATTAGCCGGGGTCGATTTTTTACTTGGGGCGTCTTTGAAGAAGCCACGCTTACGCATCAAAGCTTCGGTTTTGGGCTCGCGTCCGCGGAAAGCCCGGTAGCCTTCGGCCGGGTCGATGGTATTACCCACCGAAAAGATATGTTGCCGCAGCCGCTGGGCCACCGCTTTATCATAAGGGCCGCCTCCTTCTACAAAGGCTCCATAAGCATCCGCCGTAAGCACATCGGACCATAAATAACTGTAATAACCCGCCGAATACCCGTCGCTGGCGAACACGTGCAGGAATTGCGGCGTGCGGTGGCGCATCACTATTTCGTTGGGCATCCCTAATTCCTGCAGGGTTTGCTTTTCAAAAACATCCGGATCAATTTTCTGGGCTCCAGCCAAATGCAGTTTCATATCAATCAGGGCACTGGCTAAATATTCTACAGTGGCAAAGCCCTGGTTAAAAGTGGCAGCCCGTTCGATGCGATCGACCAGGTTCTGCGGAATCGGCTTGCCGGTTTGGTAATGGATGGCAAAGCGCTGCAGCACCTCCGGCGTAGAAAGCCAGTGTTCCAGTAACTGCGAAGGAAACTCTACGTAATCGCGTACCACGGCCGTGCCCGCCAGCGACGGGTAGGTAACATTAGAAGACAGGCCATGCAGGGCGTGCCCAAATTC
>JAQBNV010000589.1 GCA_028288395.1 Adhaeribacter sp.
AAAGAAAATACTCAGATTAGCATTAATAACAGCTTGATACCTTTCGTGTTTGGTGGTATATTCCTGAAAAATATAAGCCAGTAAAGCAAGAAGCTTTTGAAATTTATCGGCATCAAGTTGATAAAGATTCATATTACTTGCTTTGAATAAAAGTTGATTTGATTCCTGGTGATGAGGAAAATGAAAATCAGATTTAAACTGCATCAAATATCCCGTACTGCCGGCTTTTAATATGAGTCGGTGTACCTGACCCGGGCGCATGAAGAAAACAGAATTTTCACAAACGACATACGGGTTAAAGTCTATATCATGAACCCCGGCTCCTTCTTTCAAAGCAAGTAAATAAAAGAAATCGTGCCGGTGAAGCTCCTGAACCAGGTCTTCTCCGGCAAGTAAACTCCGGATATCCCGTATGCTAAAATTTCCGGATAAATCCGGCTCTTTGGGAGGCGCAATTAAATGTCTTACTGGAATTTTTTCCATCTTAACTGGTCGATGCTAACCACTGGGGCAATGCTACAGGAGCGGATTCTGAAACACCTATCTTTAGCCTTTTAAAATTTAAATTAACCGCATTTCCTTGGCTTTTTCTACGGCTTTGGTGCGGCTGTCTACATCCAACTTTACATAGAGATTTTTCAGGCGGGTTTTAACCGTATTCAGGGATATAAATAGTTTGTCGGCTATTTCCTGGTTCGACAAATTTTCGGCCATCAAATGGAGCGCCTCCTTTTCCCGGGCAGTGAGACCAAAATGGCCGGTGGCGGAATTTTTTCTTTTTTCAATCTTACCCTTTAGTTTAAGCATAAACGAGGGCGGAAGATTTATTCTTCCGGTTGCCTGGTTTTTAAATACTTCCTGCAGGGTAGGATTAATCTTATCTAAGAAATTCAGGTGATACATTAATATTTCATCCGGTGCTGCCAATTCCAAAGATTCGGTTAGGGTTTGCAGGGCTTTTTCTTTTTCGCCCCTCACCTGAAAAATAAAGGAAAGGAAAACTTTAATTTCTATCATGCGCTCCAGCCGTTTCTGCGCACTGACCATATCGTAAAGCCGGGAGTAAAGCCCAAACGCTTCTTCGATTTTATTTTCTGCCAGGTGTAACAAGGCAAAGGCAATATAGCGGTATTCATCGGCATAAGAAATTGTATTGCCGAGCCCCACGCCATGTTCTTCTAAAAAAGTTCGGGCTTTTTCCAGCTCGTTTTGGGTAATCAGAAAAAGGGCTTTCCAGCCGATATACATAGATTCCCGGAAAGGATCAATTTTGTTTTTCTGCATGATTCCTTCCATTTCCTTTATTTTTAATTCTGCTCCTGCAAAATCACCCAAGGCATGTAATACCACCGAATAAATTACTAATACCAAAACTTTGGCAGTAATATCCGCCTCCTTTATACAAAGGTTATAAGCTAATTTTATGTTTTCAAAAGCATCTTCCAGGTTGGCCCGGAAATATTGGATCGCCGCTAAGTTGGCATACAAAACCGCAAAGGTCCAATCCGTTTTTACCAGGCCACCATAACCATTTTCTTTCAGGAACTCTAAAAGGTCGGCGCTTCTTTTATAAGAAACATTATAAAGTCCTAACCGGCCCTCATTAAAGGAAAGGGTGGTGGCAATGGTAGAAATGAGGTAAATATTGCCTGACTTTTTACCAAATGCCAAAGCCTTTTTTAAGGATTCAGTGCTTTGTAAGAGTTTATCACCGGCTAACTGGGCCTTTCCAACTACATACCATCCCCAACTAAACCATAAAGGATCCTCCTCCGATAAATTTTCCAGGGCGGTCTGGCAGTATTCCAGGATAATTTCGGGCTGGCCCAGGAAGGAATATTGGTAAGCCAGGGCAACCGCTATTTTACCTGATAATTTTTTCTGGTACCCGCTAGCCTCTTCGCTTGCCTGGACTCCAACCATTTTCTGCCTCGTTATTTTTTCGGCACTGGCCAGAAATGGAGCAGCTTTCTGAATTTGTCCGGCCGTAATTAAAACCCAAGCATAAAATAAGCAAAATTCCGGGCTCTTCTTTATAACTTCCTCCGGCAACAGATCACCATATTGCCTAATAGAAGCATGGTTACCGTTTTCCCACAAACCCTCGGCTATTTCGGCTAGCAACTGAATGGCTTTATCATAATTACGGGTTTGGAGCAGATGTTCAATCGCAAAAGTAAACATCTGGTTCTCCTCAAACCAGGCGCTGGCTTTGGTATGCAACCTCATTATAGCCGATTTGTCCGATAATAAAAGGCGTTGTTTTAGTAAATCGGCAAAAAGGTGATGGTACCGATACCATTTTCGCTCCGCATCTAAAGAAATAATAAACATGTTATTCTTCTCGAGCATTTCCAGAACGGTTTGACTATCCTGACGGTTCAGAACAGCATCGCAAAGCGGGGCCGACAGTTGTTCCAGGAGGGAAGTTTCGAGTAAAAATTCTTTAATTTCCGGAGTTTGTATCTTCAGAACCTCCTCGATCAGATAATCCATAATATACCGGTTATCGCCTTTAAAATCCTGAATAAACGCCGCACTATCCTCCCGCCCTTGCAGGGAAAGGGCAATTAGCTGCAAACCAGCAATCCAACCTTCCGTTTTATAAGCCAGGGAATCTACATCTGCCGGGCTTAACTTTAACTTAAGCTTCCGGTTAAACAAAAAATTAATTTCGTTAGCCGAAAAACTAAGCTCGGCCGACCTTAATTCTACCAGTTGGTGCTGACTTCTAAGTTTAGCAATAGGTAAAAGCGGATCGGCCCGGGTGAGGATAACCACATGAATATTTGAGGGTATATGCTCGATAAAATACGTAAACAGGTTTAAAACTTCCCGGTTATTAATTAAATGAAAGTCGTCGAGTACTAATAAAAAATGTTTAGGGAAAGAAAGTATTTGATTAATGAGAAGCTGAACAATAGAATCCTGATTTAGCTGATTAGGGGAATGCAGCAGTTTCAACGCATTTTCGCCAAATTC
>JAQBNV010000607.1 GCA_028288395.1 Adhaeribacter sp.
GGCGTTTTTGTAAACAATTAGTTCTTCATTAAGCACTACCAACGAGCAGAGGCTAACTCCACGACCGACTTCCTGCACCTCTTCCATCCCTACGTTGGCTTTAAACCAAACCCGATGAGAATCTACAAACGATACCAGGGCAATAGGAACATTAAACATTTGCGCGGCAATTGCGGCCACGTTGTCAAAAGATTTTTCGGCGGGCGTGTCCAGAATATTCAGCTCTTTTAACCGCGTTATTCTCGCCGCCTCGTTATCCGGAATGATGGGTACGCCAAAAGTATTTTCCATATATAAAATGCAATAACAATTTAGACCATTTAAATAACTTCCGTTGATTTTCCTTTATAAAAACCGGGCAAACCAAGGTAAACGGTACGCAAATGGTCAACAAAATATCCAACTCTATTGTTTCGGGTTGTAGATAATGAGTGAATATAAATTTTTCGTGAAAAACTGAAAGTTTTAGGTGCGGCAGATATACGGAAAAAAGCCGGCACTGGATTCAGGGTGTTGTAAAATATTTAAAGGATAAGGTAAAGTATGGTAAAAGAATAAGCCCCTGGCAAAAGGGGCTTATGTTAAAAGTTCTTTTTTTTCTGATAATCGTTGTAAAGATCTTTGAAGGTTTTGGACGGTACCGTGAGCGGCTCCCGTTTTTTACTCCAGGTATCTTTCAGGATTAAACGCAGCCCATAATTTTTTAAGCCGGTTGGTATCATGTTTACCCACGATTTGTGCTTCATGGCGGTTTCCCAAATCCGGAAAGTTAATTTTTCCTGTTTTTCTACGTGGCCTTCGGCTACACTTTGCTGGCGGTTTAGCAACAGCAGGTTATGCAGGTTTATTTTTACCGGGCAAACCGAGGTGCAGGCGCCGCATAGCGAACTGGCATAACTCAGGTGCTTATTCTCAGCCATCCCATCGAAGTGCGGCGAAATGACTGATCCAATCGGGCCACTGTAGGTGGTTTCGTAGGTATGGCCGCCAATATTTTTATATACCGGGCAAACATTCAGACAGGCTCCGCAGCGGATACAGTTCAGCGCTTCCCGCTTTTCGGGTAAGGCCAGTAAATCACTCCTTCCGTTATCCAGCAAAATGACAAACATTTCATCGGGACCGTCTTTTTCCTGGGGCTGCCGCGGGCCGGTAAAGATGGTATTGTAAACGGTTACCTGCTGGCCGGTGCCACTCGTTGACAGCAAAGGCCAGAATAAATCCAGATCATTCAGCGAAGGTATTAATTTTTCGATTCCTACAATCGCAATATGGGTTTTGGGGAAGGTTGTAGACAAGCGGCCGTTGCCTTCGTTTTCGGTTAAGGCGACACCGCCAATATCGGCAATCAAAAAATTGCCTCCGGTTATGCCTAATTCGGCCGCCGTGTATTTGTCGCGAAGCAGCCGGCGGGCCGTTAACACCAGTTCCTGGGCGTCATCGGTGGGCCGGATGCGCAATTTTTTGACAAATAAATCGGAAATATCTTTTTTAGACATGTGCATCGCCGGCGTAACAATGTGGTATGGCCGTTGGTCGGCTAACTGCACAATATATTCGCCCAGGTCGGTTTCTACGGTATCAATGCCGTGCTTGCCCAGATAATCGTTCAGGTGAATCTCTTCGGTAGTCATAGATTTTGACTTTACCACCGTTTTTACCCGCTTACGCTGTACAATCTGGCCAATTTCCCGCAGGGCTTCTTCCTTATTCTGCGCCCAGATTACCTTGCCACCCCGCTGCGTAAAATTACGTTCGAACTCAGTCAGGTATTTATCCAGGTTATTGATAACATTGGTTTTGATATAAGAGGCCCTGGCCCGCGCCAATTCGTGGTCTACGTATTGGTTCAGACCATTTTTTACCGCGAAATTATATTTACCAATATTAAATTTTATTTTCTGCCGGTGATCCAGGTCAAAAGCTTTGGTCTCCGAGTCTTGCAGAAATTGTTTTAATTTAACGCTCACCTTATATGTTTTTAGTTTGTAGCCTAAATCAACAGACTACCAAAATTTATCTCCGGACAGAGGTTTAGGTTAATAATCAACGCGAAAGAAGCTGAGAATTAACCTGCTCTTCAGGTAAACGAAATTAAAACCGCTTTATGTCGTAAAGCAAAATTGTTTTCAGTTAACCTGCTTTAAAGTAATTTCAAATTGAGGGTTATTTACTAATAACTAATTCCTAAACTAACTACTGTTTATTGCTGTCTACCTTCAGACGCTCGTTGCGGTTAGCAATTTCCCAAGCCGTATAAAAAGCCAGACGGGTTACTTTTTCGGCGCTCGGGAATATTATTTTATCTACCTCATCGCTAGGCTGATGGTAATCGTCGTGCACTCCGTTGAAGTAAAAAATAATCGGGATGTTGTGTTTGGCAAAGTTATAGTGGTCCGAACGATAGTAGAAGCGATTGGTGTCGTTTTCATCGTTAAAGGTATAATCGAGCTTTAGCTTTACGTGTTTTTCGTTGGCTTGCTCGTTTATCTGGTGTAATTCCGAAGAAAGCTTATCGGACCCGATCACGTAAATGTAGTTACTGTTGTTGGTTTGCTCATACTTTTTATCCATCCGGCCAATCATATCAATATTTATGTTAGCCACTGTGTTTTCGAGCGGAAAAACGGGGTTGGAGACGTAATATTCCGAACCCAGTAAACCTTTTTCTTCGGCGGTTACGGTCATAAACAACATGCTGCGGCGCGGTCCCAAACCATCTTTTTTGGCCTGGGCAAAGGCTTGTGCCAGTTCAAGAATGGCTACAGTGCCCGAACCATCGTCGTTGGCGCCATTGTATATTTTATCGCCCGGCAGGTCGTTGTTTACGCCTACGTGGTCGTAGTGGGCGGTAATTACAACAATTTCGTCTTTTTTGTCGGAGCCTTCTATAAAGCCCAGCACGTTTTCGGTAGGCAGCGGTGTTATATTGCGGGTAGTTTTGATTTTTACATTTTTGGCAGTGGTAAAAGTATTCGTAGCTGGTTTACGGCCTTTGGCGGCAGCTGGGCCGTTGGAGAAAAGCTTCTCGGGTGTAGTACCCAACAGGGCGGCTCCCAAGTTGGGCGAAATGTAGAGCATCCCGGTATTGGTTTGCTGGTCACTGGTTTCGCCTTTCAGGCCGATGGTAGGCTTTTTACCATGGCTTTTATAGCGGTCGGTCAGGTTATTAAACGCTTCGGCATTGGTGCCGGTAATTACCAGGATACTTTTGGCTCCTTTTTTCATGGCAGCATTCCGTTTGGTACGCGGGTCGTTGCCCCAGTCCGAGGCTTTACCGGTGCCACTAACCAAATAATTGCCGTTGCTGCCTTTGGGCTCACCGTTCAGTACCACTACCATTTTGTCTTTCACGTTAAGACTGGTATAATCCGAATATTTAGGAGAATCTATGCCGTATCCGGCAAAAACAACTTCCGTTGCTTCTTCGGTTTGGTACGGCGAACTGCCGATTACAAAGAAATCCTGCTGCATGGTAAACTTCTGGTTGCCTACCAAAATATATCCTTCGCCCCAGGCGCTTTTTTCCATATCAAAAGTCTGGTAATAGGGGCTGGTACTGCTGTTTTTTATCGGACCCACCAAACCATCATCTTTAAACGCTTTCGAAATATAGGCCGCTGCCATTTTCTGGCCTTTTTCGCCGGTGTCGCGGCCTTCGTACTCATCGGAAGCAATAATATGGAGGTGTTTGGATAAGTCGGCGGCCGTAATGGTAGCTGCATACTTAGGTGCAGCCGCCGCTAAATTGGCCGCGGCCGAAAGCTGGGTGGTGTTATTACCCCCCGGCGTTGCGGTTTTAGTCGCGCAACCCGTACTCAGGGCTAATAATAATATAATCGGATAAAATAATTTATTCATGCTGATTTTTCTAATCTTCTTAATCTCTAAGCTTTGTAAATAAGTACAGTAGCATACGCAGCTACGCCTTCTTTGGTACCTACAAAACCTAACTTTTCGGTGGTGGTGGCTTTGACCGAGATATCTTCTTCCGGGATTTCCATTACCTCAGCCAGGCAGGTTTTAATGGCCGGAATATGCGGATTTACTTTGGGTTCCTGCAGGCAAACAGTAGAATCTATGTTGCCAATGCTATATCCCTTTTCGGTGAGTAAGGCTACAACGCGCCGCAATAATATTTTAGAATCAATGCCTTTGTATTGCGGGTCTTTATCCGAGAAATGGAAACCAATGTCGCGCAGGTTGGCCGCTCCCAGCAGGGCATCGCAGATTACATGAATCAAAACATCGGCATCGGAGTGACCGAGCGCGCCGTGCGTATGCGGGATTTTGATGCCGCCTAGCCAGAAATCAAGTCCTTCGCGCAATTGATGCACATCGTAGCCGAAGCCAGTTCTTATTTTCATGAAAAGGGTTTTATGTTGAAAAAAAATAATCTGCAAAAGTACGGATTGCCCGGGAGAATGGCGATATTCTACGTTCCTTTTTAAGGATGATAGTCGAAAGCCGGCCGCTGTTACGTAGCGCCATCCTGAATATTGCTGGGGCGTCAAAATCTGGCAGGCCGAAAGGTTTCTCCAGAACCATAGGTTTGAAAATCAAGTGCAGGAATATTTAGGGCCGGCGGGCTTAGGTGCTTAACAGCGAGCTTTATAAACGGTTAATGCCGGTCCGGTGAATCTGCCGCCTTACTGTGTTTTATTTCTCTTCTTTAGGGTCGGCGTGGTAAATTAAAGTAGCGCAATTATCCGGGCGCAGAATATTCTGCGCCTGCTGCAGAATATCGCGGGTCGTAACCGCCTGCACATTATCGCTTTCCAGATTTATCAGGTTGGCGTCGCCTAATAGTTTGCTGTGGGCCAGGTTCATGGCCCGGTTAAGCAACTCTATCTCGGAGAAAACAATAGAAGCTTCGGCGTGGTTTTTTACTTTGGTTAATTCCTCTTCACCTACCATCTCTTTCATTAAGATTTGGTTTACTTCTTCAATGGCCGCATTGGCTTCCTGCGGATCTACGCCCTCGTTTAACTTACCCTGAATCAGCAGCAGGCCTTTGTCGTTGGAACCGGTGCAGGAAGCGCTGAGGGAGTTAAATAATTTGCGTTCTTTTACCAGTTGGCTGTACAACCGCGACGATTTTCCGCGGCCCAGAATATCCCCTACCAGGTCAGCTGCATAATAATCAGTATCAGTGCGACCGGGCATCAGGTAGGTTTTATAAATTCCCGTCAGCGGTACATTGGCGGTGTGTTCCAGTACGCGGGCCTGGGTCCGGATAGGTTCCTGGGGTAGGTTGCGCACGTATTTTTCGCCGGAAGGAATAGGGCCAAACCATTTTTCGGTCAGATCACGGGCTTTCTCAAAGGTAATATTACCGGCAATTACCAGAATGGCATTTATGGGCGAGTAATGCTTCCGGAAAAAATTTCGGACATCCTCCATGCGGGCTTCGGCAATGTGCGAAATTTCTTTACCAATAGTCGGCCATTTATAAGGGTGGACCGCATAAGATAAAGGGCGCAATTTCAGCCAAACATCGCCGTAAGGCTGGTTTAGGTAATTTTGTTTAAATTCTTCGATTACTACTTTACGTTGCACTTCCAGGCCGTTGTCGTCGAAAGCCAGATCCAGCATCCGGTCCGATTCGAGCCAGAAACCGGTTTCAATATTTTGAGCAGGCACCGACAGGTAATAATTGGTAATATCCGGACTGGTGAAAGCGTTGTTTTCGCCACCTACTTTTTGCAGTGGCTCGTCGTAATTGGGTATATTAACCGAACCACTAAACATCAGATGCTCAAATAGGTGTGCAAAACCGGTTTGGGTTTCGGCCTCATCTTTAGAGCCTACATCGTATAACACATTCAGAACGGCCATGGGCGTAGTAAAATCCTCGTGTACTACTACTTGCAAGCCGTTGGCCAGGGTAAATTCTTTATAATCTATCACGTATCAAAAACTCCTTTTTGTCTTTAAAAATTGGCGCTGCCCGTTAGCGTATTTATGTTTGTAGGTACATACGATAAATGTTACCGGCGCGGTATTATTTTTTCAAAATTCGACATTTAAAACAAGAGATTCAATAGATGTTAGTTTTTACCTTAATTTTGAATAATATTTAGGTAGCCGACATGAATTTTAACCGCAAACAATACACCGACGACGATTTACTGGCCTTATACCGGGGCATTTTGTTACCCCGTATGATTGAGGAACGCATGCTTATTTTGCTGCGGCAGGGCCGGATTACCAAATGGTTTTCGGGCATCGGGCAGGAGGCTATTTCGGTAGGGGCCACGCTGGCTTTAGAATCCGACGAATATATTTTGCCGCTACATCGCAATTTAGGCGTTTTTACCAGCCGGAATATTCCCCTGGATCGTTTATTTGCGCAGTTTCAGGGTAAAAAGACCGGTTTTACCAAAGGCCGGGATCGTTCGTTTCATTTTGGCAGCAAAGAGCACCACATTGTGGGCATGATATCGCACCTGGGGCCGCAATTAGCCGTAGCCGATGGCATCGCGTTAGCTGATTTGCTCGACCGCCGGCAAAAAGTTACGCTGGTATTCAGCGGAGATGGCGGGGCCAGCGAAGGCGATTTTCACGAAGCCCTGAATGTGGCAGCGGTATGGAATCTGCCGGTTATTTTCATGATTGAGAACAACGGTTACGGGCTTTCCACGCCCAGCAGCGAACAATTTAAATTTTCTAATTTTATAGATAAAGGGCCAGCTTACGGCATTGATACCTTGCAGGTTGATGGCAACAACGTGATAGAAGTTTACGATACCGTGCGGCAGGCGGCGGCAAGTATCCGGCAGCAGCCCCGCCCCATATTAATCGAAGCCATGACTTTCCGGATGCGGGGCCACGAAGAAGCTTCCGGAACGAAGTACGTGCCGCAGGAACTTTTTGAGAAATGGGTTAAAAAAGATCCGGTAGATAATTTTGAAAAATATTTGCTCGATGAAATGGTGCTGACGCCCCGGTTGCAGGCAGCAATACGGGAGGAGTTAAAAACGTTGCTGGATGAAGCCCTGGAAAAAGCCTTTGCCGTACCCATGCCTGAGGCCGATGCCGCCGAAGAACTGGCGGATATGTTTCAGCCCTTTGAGCCGCAGTTAGTAACGCCGGCCACGCCGGGCACCAACGAAAAACGCTTTGTAGATGCTATCTCGGATGGTTTGCGGCAGAGCCTGGAGCGTTACCCCGAACTGGTAATAATGGGACAGGATATTGCCGAATACGGCGGGGTTTTTAAAGTTACCCAAGGGTTGGTAGATCAGTTTGGCAAATCACGCATCCGCAACACGCCTTTATGCGAATCGGCTATTGTGGGTATCGGGTTGGGAATGTCGGTTAAAGAAAAAAAATCGGTGATTGAAATGCAGTTCGCCGATTTTGTAACCTGTGGGTTTAACCAGATTGTGAATAACCTGGCTAAATCGCATTACCGCTGGGGGCAGAATGCCGATGTGGTGATCCGGATGCCTACCGGTGCCGGTACCGCGGCCGGTCCTTTCCATTCCCAATCGAACGAAGCCTGGTTTTTTCATACGCCCGGCTTAAAAATAGTATATCCATCGAGCCCTTATGATGCCAAAGGTTTGCTAAACGCGGCCATCGAAGATCCCAACCCGGTGCTCTATTTCGAACATAAACTCCTTTACCGCGCCATCGCCAGCCACATACCCGATGATTATTATACCCTGGAAATAGGTAAAGCAAAACTAGCTACCGAAGGCGATGATATTTCGATTATCACCTACGGCATGGGCGTGCACTGGGCTACCCAATTATTGCAAAGCATGCCGGAAGTAAGCGCCGATATATTGGATTTGCGCACCTTGTTGCCCTGGGATCAGGAAGCTGTAGCCACCACCGTTAAAAAAACCGGGCGCGTACTCATTCTGCACGAAGACACCCTCACGGGCGGCATCGGGGCCGAAATAAGTGCCTGGATTTCCGAAAATTGCTTTACCTACCTCGACGGGCCGGTGATTCGGGTAGCCAGTCTCGATACGCCAGTGCCCTTTGCCCCGCCCCTGGAGCAGCAGTTTTTACCGGTCCAGCGCCTGCAGGAAAAAGTAGCGCAGTTGATTAAATATTAACTAAACGCGCATGCTAACCCTGGTACGGTAATCAGAAGGAAATATCATAAACCAGCTTTTTATTTCAATTTAGATTAATCTCCAGGTCCCGAATATTAATAGCATTAATAAAAAAAAGCTGACTTATTTGGGTTGTTCTAATTGGGTGTTTACTCCCTTTATACTAGAAGAATGGGACAAAGAGATTAGCTTAAGTG
>JAQBNV010000612.1 GCA_028288395.1 Adhaeribacter sp.
ACTCGGCACAGCAACAAAGTAAATCCATGCTGGCCCAGGTAGGCCTCATTGCCGGGATGGTGGTTTCGCCCCAATTCGGGCAATTTGCCGAAGCTGCCCAACAGGGCTTAGGTATGCTTTTTCTTAAATTCGGCCGCGACGATGAACGCGAATCGGACCGGTTGGGCGTAGAATATTCGACTAAAATTGGATACGATGCGCAGGAGATGGCAGGCTTCTTTCATACCTTAGAACGGGAAGGCGCCAAAAGTGGCAGTGCCGAAGTACCTAATTTCATGTCGACCCACCCTTCACCGGGCGAACGTTTTGAGACGGTAAGCAAGCTGGCCGCCGAAGTAAAGCAAAAACTAAATGCTACTAATTTAAAAATTAACCGCGATTCTTACCTGCGCATGATCGACGGGCTGGTTTACGGCGAAGATCCGAAACAAGGATTTGTGGAAAATAACATTTTTTACCATCCGGTAATGAAATTTCAGTTTCCGGTACCTACCGGGTGGGCCATCCAAAATACGCCTCAGCAAGTGCAGATGGCACCCAAAGATGGTCGGGCCATGATGATGCTCTCGCTAGCCCCGGGAACCTCGCTCCAGGCCGCCGGGCAGCAGGTAATTCAAGGTAACCAGCTGCAGGTAATAGATTCCAAGCAGGTAACGGTAAATGGTTTGCCGGCTTTGGCTATCGTGGCCGAACAAGCACCCCAGCAACAGCAGCAGCAGCAGCAACAGCAAACCCAGCCCATCCGGGCCCTCATTTATTTAATTCAATACGGCGGTAATATTTATAATTTAATGGGCGTTACCACGGCTAATGATTTTAATAATTTTGGTAACGTTTTTGCCGGCACTATGGAAAACTTTCGTCAGTTAACCGACCCGAATAAATTAAATCGCCAGCCGGCCCGCATCCGGATAAAAACGGTGAATCAGAGCGGTACCTTGTCGCAGGCTTTAAATGCTTATAAAGCAAAAAGCACCGATTTAACCGATTTAGCCATTTTGAACGGGATGGAATTGACGGACCGGGTAGAAAAGGGAAGTCTTATAAAAATTATTGAACACTAAGTAATATTGCCAGAAATCAAATTAGTTCTTACCGATTAACCTTTCTAAACAAGCAGCCTCCATCCGGATATCCGGATGGAGGCTGCTTGTTTAATTCTAATGCCGCGGTAATTGTTTAGGATTGGTTAGTTACGCTGCACTGGTTAATAGTAACTTGGTTAATCTACCTGCACTTTTAAGATATTGCCGGCTTCTTTTTTCCCTTCATTTGATATGTACAAATCGCCATTAGGGCTAAAGTCGAGGCCCTCGGGTTGCGAGAAACCGGAGCCTGGCAGTTTATAACGGTTGGTGAGTCGACCGGTAGGGTCCAGGATAAAAAGCTGCGGGTTGGTGCCTTCCAATAGGTAAATATCGCCCGTAGATGGGTGTATCGCAATATCGGAAGGCTGGATGCGCGTACCAACCTTCTTCCCTGAATTGGCCTCTAAAAGCGAATCATTTAAATCTATTTTGTAAACTGGTTTTACAGCCAATGTTTTAGATTTTAAATCGAACCCATATATGCCTTTAAAATTAGCTTCATCTGTTTCGTTGCCTTTAATAGCTAAAAGTAACCGGTTTCCTTTACGGTCGTAAGCCACGCCTTCCACATTGTTTTTGGTAGTCAAAGGCGTACTATATTCTTTTATGTGCGGCGAACGGGTGGTAATATCGTTTACTTCGAAAACCTTGCCGTCGCTGCGCACCACATAGGCAATATTTTTTACCAGGGCTATGCCTTCATAATCGCCGGCAGCGCCAAAGGTTATTTGTTGTTCTATCTTTTTAGTTTTCGTATTATAAATAAATATTACGCCCGATTCGTCCTGCACACAGGCAAAGCGATTGTCATCTATGTAAGCGATACCGGATACTTCCCGGAGAATGGCCGGCATGTCCCATTTATCTACGACCCGCACCTGGTTGCTGGCTGGTTCCTGATTTTTTTCCTTTTTCTTTTTTTTATCATTTTTGTCGGCTTTATCCTAATGCGAAGCATCACAGCTAAAGAGCCCTAAGGTTAAAATCAAAGCCAACCAAAATCCTTTCATTATTCTCATGTTAATTGTTTACTTTTTTAAATTATACTTTTAACTGTTGCCGCCGGCCAGATTAATCTTTTATTCTTAATTGTTGGGTAGCAAAATTATCGCGGACGATTCAGATTCAGTTATATTATTTTGTCTTAATCCTATTGGTTGCTAAAGCCTGCTATTCAGATGATCAAAGTACGTAGATAACCCAAATTATAATTTTCTATATTTTAACCGGATGGCGAAGAACAACCTATTTTACTTGATCTTGAAACTTTGGTTATAAGTTTATTTTTAGATAGGCAGCGCCGGCATACGTAACCATCATTATACTACGTATTAAAGGGGGCAGCCGGTAACTAAATGCTGCTGGCCAGGCCTTACTATTGACTGGTGAAAAATCAATTCGTTTCGGGCGGTAAAAGGGGGGCGCCAGCTGCAGTTTGTTCTTCCTGCCACCGCATCCGGTAAGCATTCAGGGCCGTAACCCCTAATTTATTCAGTAAACGGTAATTTACCACGGCCCCCACAGGTGCTCCGATAATAGGGATGAGCTGTGCCATTTTCGCCAGATCAATATAATCGCGGTATTCCTGCTGAAAAGTGCGCCAATCGAACTGGTGAATATCTTCGGGTAAAGTTTTTCTTTTCTCCTGCCAGTTTACCATTTGCAGGTACACCTGGCGGCGTTGTTCGGGGCTGCTAAATGCCAACTGAAATATATGGAGCAGGTAAATCCGCTCGCGGTAATCGTTTACCGGGTAGCCGAAGATGGCGGCCAAATCAAAGAGCATTTTTAACTTTAAACTCAGCAGTAGCGGAAAATCGGCTAAGCCCAGCAAAAAACCGCCCGCCCCGGTAACCCCTCCTTCAGCAGCAGCTACTTTTTTATAAAAAGCAATCCGCTCCAAGGCCACCGCTTCTTTTATTTGTAGGTTCTGGTACTGGGTTGGTTTGAAGGTGGTTAGTTGGGCCCCGAATAAGGTAGCCCGGATCATTTGTTTGATGGTGGTCGTGATGGCTTGATGTATTTTTTCCGGAATAAAGCTATTCATTTTTACCTGCATCTTGCGGGCTACTTTGTCGAGTAAATTGGGGTCCTTCAACATTTTTCGCTGCCAGATGGCTAATTCGTGTAAAGCAACGGCTTCGTATGCAGGTTCCAATATTTTAGGTTTGGTTTGAATTTTTAATTTCTACGAAGATATGCTTTAGGATGGATGCAATAACTATTAAATAATTGGGCCACCTTCGTAAACCCGCAATAAGTCCTTTATAAATTTGGTAGAGGTAGTTTCATCCCTATTCTAAACGTTTATGCTGTTTAAGCATATTTGAAAATTTATGCCAGACTTATTTAGGGAGTAGCGGAAAGGATATTTAGACTCAGTTTTTTGGTTTAAATCAGGAATAATTATTATTCCGGCACATTGGCAATCCAAACGCGGATAAAATTGCCGCCCAATATTTTATAGATATCAGTGGCGGAATAACCGCGGCTGATTAAACCTTTGGTAATTTCCGGAAAATCGGCTACGCTGTTTAGTTCGCGCGGGGTGGAGGTAATGCCATCAAAATCGGAGCCCAGGCCTACATAATCAACGCCCGCCAGTTTTACAATATAATCGAGATGGTCTAGTAATTTGGATAGCGGCGTCCTTACCTCTTTTGCCTCTTCGGAGTACTTTTGCGTCAAAATCGCGTAAATACGTGCGGCACTTTTGTTTAATTTCCGAAGCGAATCTACTTCTACCCGGTGGTTTTTTAAGAAAATTTTCCGGTTAGCCGAAAAGGCCGGATCGATAAAGGCGGAATTGAAATTTAACCCAATCATGCCCCCGTTTTGCGCAATAGCTTTTATCTGGTCGTTTTTCAGGTTGCGGTAATGGGGACATAAGTGGTAAGCGTTGCTGTGCGATATTATAACGGGCTTAGTGGTGGTATTAAGAGCATCCCAAAATGTTTTTTCGCCCGCGTGGCTTAAATCCACGAGCATCCCCAACTGGTTCATGCGCCGGATTACCGCTTTTCCAAATGATGTCAGGCCTTTGCGGTGGGCAGGAAAGGAACGCCGGGATTCGTCTAGTGCCGAGCTGGCCCAGGGCGGGGAGTTGTTCCAGGTTAAGGTTAAGTAACGGGCCCCACGGGCGTATAGTTGGTTTAGGTGAGCCAGGTTATTCTCTAATTGGTGGCCGCCTTCCACGCCTATAATAGCACCCAGCTTTTTTAATTTTACAGCTTCTGTCAACTGTGCCGGGTTCCGGACCAGCATTATTTTAGTAGGATGACGACCTATCAGGGCAAGCAGTGAATCTATTTGCCGGTTGGCGTACCGGAAGGCTTTGCCCGAACCGTACTTTTCGTTGCTCCAAACCGAAAATACCTGGATATCTACCCCTCCTTTTTTGAACCGCGCCAGGTCGGAGTGGGTTCGGCCAGACAAGTCGGTAGCTATATTCCGGCCCCGCATCACGGCCAGCAGCACATCGTTGTGGGTATCTACCACAATTGCGTCGTGGTGTAACTTTGCCACCGACTGCCCTTGTGCCTGTATTATTAACAGCAAACAAAAGAGGAAAAGATAATATTTGATACCGGAGCTTAAATATTTTGCCATGCGCTTGGATCTGTTACCGGAGCGCCGCAATAATTTGCTGGCGCGCTTTAATTAACCACAACGCCCACAACAGTAATTATTTCGTCTGGTAAACGGAACTTGCTTAACTGTGCTACAAGGCCAGCTAAAGCTTTTGGTTATAGGTAAAATCGGGTTCCGAAACATTTAAATAAATTTCGGAATTACTGGTTCTGTTTTTGGTTGAAATATTTAAAAGCAATATACCAATAATAAAAAAGCCCAGACAAATAAGCGCTGTATTAAATAAGCTAACCGAAAGGGTACTGGCCCAACCCAACACAGCCTGATGCGAGATAAATTTTTTGTATAAAACCACCCCGATCAAACCCATAATAGCTATGGTAATTAAAATAAACAGCTTTAAAAACATCATCAGGAAGTCTTCGGCATATTCTACAAAAGACTTGAAGGCATGATGTACCAGGCTGGTCAGGTTCATTTTGGAAGATCCATCCAGCCTTTTCCGGCGATTATAAACCAATTTTTTCGTTTCTACCCGCTGTTTTGATAAATAAGCTGCT
>JAQBNV010000619.1 GCA_028288395.1 Adhaeribacter sp.
ACAGCAGGCCTTGTTAAGCTTAATGGATGGCAACAGTCCGGTGCAAAAGGAAATGACGGCGCTGGCTTTGCAAGCCAGCGATAAGTCGGTGCAAAAAGATGCTAAATTCCAGGCCGCTCTGAAACGCACCATCGAAGCCTCCCGGGGTACAAAGCAGTTTACCATGTTGCTGGAGCAGCACGGCTTACCCGAATACAACCAGGAATTACAAGCCCTGGCACTTACCGAACCCGGCAGCGAAACTAGTCGCGCTGCTGCCCGGGCTTTGGCCAAAGCACCCGGTGGCACCGAAGTACTGGCCAAAGCTTTTAACAGCAAAGACCCGCAGATAGCCCTGGGTATGATAGCCGCCGTTGGCAACTTCGAAAACAGCCAGGTTAAAGATTTGCTGCAAACAACCATGCTGGATACCAAACGGTCATTGCCGGTTCGGCAACTGGCTTTGCAAAAATTTGGTGCCGGTGGCAGCGGCGAAGATCGTCTGGTAGAGTTGGTTAAAAATAAAAAGATTCCCGCAGATTTAGAAGAAACTGCCGCTAATACGCTACTGCGCGCCTGGCGTGCAGAAATTAAGGAAGTAGCCGCTATCTATTTTAAGAAGCCAACCCGCGAAGGTAAACCGCTCTCCCCCATTTCGCAGTTAGCCGTGATGACCGGTGATGCTCCCAGCGGGAAAGCCATTTTTGCGCAGAGTTGCAACGTTTGCCACAAAGTGAATAACGAAGGTGCCTGGTTTGGCCCCGAGCTAACCGAAATCGGCAGCAAACTACCCAAGCAGGCCTTATACACGGCCATTCTGCACCCCGACGCCGGTATTAGTTTTGGCTACGAAGGCTATACGGTTAAACTGAAAGACGGCAGCCAGATGGTTGGTATTATCGCCAGCCAGACCGAAGACAAACTGGATCTGCGCTTACCCGGTGGCCAGGTAATGAGTTATGCCATGAAAGATGTTGTTTCGAAAAAACAAATGGATAAATCGCTGATGCCGGCCAATCTGCAGCAGGGTATGTCGGAAAAAGATTTGGTAAACTTAGTAGAATATCTGGCGTCACTCAAAAAAGTATCGACGGCTAAACAGTAAATAAGCCTCTGAAATAAACTAACCAAAAGTTAGCTTTAAATGAAAGATAAATAAAAGAAAGTAATGGAGGCATGAGGGCAGTTGTGGAAGTGAAGTAACTGGCTCTGGTGCCTCCATTAAAGTGGCATTAGCAAACGAAAGTAAGTAAGCGGTCACGGGGGAATTGTTCATAAACCTTTCCTGCAGCGCAGGATCATATAAACCCATTGAACGTTGCTCCGATAAGAAGTAACTTTTGATATTTTTATTATGCGAGTTCAATCAGACCTGCCGGGTTTCATTTTATATTAAAAGACCTATTGTTTATATTCCTCCCTTTGATTTTATTTCAAAAGGAGAAATATCAAATCATTATCCGATGAAATTTAGCATGAGAAACATTTTAATTATTAGCTTAAGCATCTTCGTGCTCACTGCCTGTAGCCAAAATACCTTTACTTCCGCTGCCACCCAGGAGGGCTCTGCTTTAAGTTTACCGGCGGAAGCCCGTATTCAACGGATTGTTTGTTTTAAATTTAAAGCTGGTACCACACCAGAGGCTATCCAGCAGCACATGCGCGGCTTTGCTAATTTAAAAGACAGCATCTCCTATATTTTATCGTATCAGGCGGGCCCTACTGTTCTGGGAGACCTTACCGAAAAGCCGGAATACGATGTAATGCATTACTGCACCTATCGCAACGAAGATGAAATAAAGCTTTATTCGGCACATCCCGTGCACCAGCGTTTTATAAAACAGAATAAAGCTATCTGGGAAAAAGTATTGGTTATTAATTCCCAGGTTCGTCCCTGATTTAACTTTCGGCCTCCGGCGGCTAAACTATTCAAACAATATTTTAACGGACGATAATTTACCCAGCCTGGAAGCCTAAGAATGATGGACACCTGTGGGGTACCCACACCAGATTCACTACCTAATATTTTTCATGAGGCTTTTCTTTTCAGCTTGCTTTCGCCATTAACTTCCTTTATTATTCTAACAAGACCCGCTACAATTTTTCAGCCCTCATTATTTCCGTTAAGTAATATTCCTAATTTTGTTTCTGATGCAGTTTCGGAAATATTCAGGAGGTAAAATGTACTGGCGAAGCTTGGTTGGCTTTTGGGTTTTAAGCTGGTTTTTATGCTTGCCGGCTTGGGGGCAAAAGCAATTAGCCCGTTTCGAATACAGTCAGCGGCACATGGGCACGCTTTTCCGGGTGGTATTATATGCGCCCGATTCATCGCGGGCCGGCCAGGCAGCGCGTGCCGCTTTTAAACGGGTAGCCGACCTAAACCACATCCTCAGCGATTACGAGAAAGACAGCGAGCTAAACCAGCTTTGTCGCATGGCCGGTACCGGGCAGTGGGTGCCCGGTAGTAAAGATTTGTGGTACGTGCTAAAAAAATCGGTAGCGGCTTCAGAGCGGACAAAAGGTGCTTTTGATATTACGGTTGGTCCTTACGTGCAGCTCTGGCGCCGGGCCCGGCGGCAGGGGACTTTACCCACCCCGGAGGCTTTGGCCCAGGCCAGCCAGGCCGTTGGATACCAGCACTTAAAATTAAATAAAAAAGGAAAAACCGTGCAATTAGCCGTACCCTATATGCAATTAGATATGGGTGCCATTGGCAAAGGCTACGCCGTAGATGAGGCGCTGAAAATATTAAAAAAGTACGGCATTAAAGCGGCCCTGGTAGATGGTGGCGGCAATATTGTGGTGAACCGTCCGCCGCCTGGTACCAAAGGATGGGAAATAAACCTAGGTATTAGCTCCCCCACCGATACCACCCGGCAACTGCAACTCCTGTTAAAACACCAGGCAGTGGCTACTTCCGGCGATTTATACCAGTACCTCGATTTGAACGGCGTCCGCTACTCTCATATTCTGAATCCTTATACCGGCCTGGGCCTTACCGACCAGAGCCGCGTTACCATTATTGCCCGCAACGGACTTACCGCCGACTGGCTTTCTACCGCTGTGAGTGTGCTCGGGCCCCAGCAAGGCCTGACCCTGGCCGATAAAACACCCGGCGCCGCCGTCTCCTTTATTAGGCAACAGAACCATCAGACGCAGCAATGGCTTTCCCGGCGATTCAAAAAGCTTACTTCCGGAATATTGAAGTCAGAAAAAACTAAATAGGCCGGGGTTGCCTCATCGCTTCCATTGTTATTTTAACTACCTAAACCATCCAACACGCCCTTTGGGTTATTCACCTGTTGAATTCTGGCATTCGCCGATTAAAAATTGTCTAAAACTTCTAACAACTATATCTTAGGAAACAAAACAAAATTATTACTGGCCGTAAAAGGAATGATTGCATTTGTCTTTCCGAATGGCTTACAAGCAAACACCTTACCTGCTGGCGGAGCTAAATAAAAACAGGCAGAGGAAATAATTACTATAAACGATTTATTTACAATTACTTACTGCCACAAAATAACTTTCATTCCTGCTCACCTTAAAATTTGGTCGGATTATTGAAGGTTAAAACATGCCTATATATAAAAGCTGGATATTTATGTTCGATATAACCTTCAACCTGTTTCACGACGAGAATTTCTCTGATTTTTTCCCGGATAATCAACCGACCTTGCTTGCCAGCGGCCCAGCCGAAATAAATACCCCACTACGTCAGGTGAAAGTACAGCCCGGCATTACTCATCCGGGGGAGTGGGTGCCAGCGCGGCCCCAGGGCGAGAATTGCCTGGCGGCGGGTTTAAAAATGGTAACCCAATAGCATAAACCAACAAGGTTCCGGGAAAAATCAAAAGCTTTACCCTTCGCGACGCAACTGCCGATCCAGCCAGAAAGTGCCCAAGGGAATAAACGACAATATAAAGGCCCAGACTACTCTTAAAAACGACCAGCGGTAAACCATCCACACCTGCAACAGGGCCAGGCCGTACAGCACAAACAATACGCCGTGTGCCCAACCCACGTATTTTACCATCAGCGGCATATCGGCTAAATATTTCAGGGGCATGGCAATTAACAACAATACGAGGTACGATATTCCTTCCAGAACGGCAATTAGCCGGAAACGATCTAAGGCCGGTTTGGCCTGCGTTGGGGTATTAACATTCATGTTTACCTATTTATTCAACTATTGAAACCTATTAAACCTCAAAATTAGCACATACCCGCCAGAAGCCCCACTTCTTTTGTTTTTAAATTATTTCTCTCTGCGATTTATAGATCTTCTTTGTTGTCCTGGGCTTCCCGCTCTTAGTGCTTCCTTTCCGGCTTACGACCGATGTAATACCATTTCACATTTACAACCTTCCGTAAAGCTGACCTGAAAAGGG